>CBDURI010000047.1:0-13666 GCA_965369435.1 uncultured bacterium | reverse complement strand
CCGGCTTTGGAGCTGGGGGGCCCGACGACTCCCTCTTGCTCCATGCGCTCCACGAGCTTTGCGGCCTTGTTGTAGCCGACGCTCAACTGCCGTTGCACATGACTGATCGAGCAGTAGCCCGCGTTGGCGACCACGGCGACTGCCTTGTCGTAGAGTGGGTCGTCGCTTTCACCTCCGAAGCCCTCGTCGTCGCGCGGTTTCAGAATCTCGTGCTGGTACTCGGGCTCGCCTTGCTCACGGAGGAAGTCGCACACCGCCTTCACCTCGTCTTCGCTGATGTACGCGGCGTGCACGCGCTGAAGGTCGCTCGCTCCGGGCGGGATCATCAGCATGTCGCCCATTCCAAGTAGATGTTCGGCACCGGAGCGGCCCAGGATGGTCATCGAGTCCTGGCGCTGCGGGACCTTGAACGCGATGCGGGCGGGGAAGTTGGCCTTGATCATGCCCGTGATGACATCGACGCTCGGACGCTGCGTCGCGAGGATGACGTGGATGCCGGCGGCTCGCGCCTTCTGTGCGAGCCGGGCGATGCAGGCCTCCACATCTTTGGCCGCGACCATCATCAGGTCTGCGAACTCATCGACGACGACCACCACGAAAGGCAGTTTCTCCGGCTCGAAGTTTTCGGCATCGGACGCTTCGCCATCGGCCGGCTCGAGCAGCATCTCTTGCCCGTTCGCATCCTGTGCCCTGACTTTGCCCTTGCGCCGCGGCATGAACTTCTCCACGGTAAGGTCGCCCGCCAGCACGCGATCGACGCGCCTGTTGTAGGTATCGATGTTGCGGGCGCCGGTGTCCGCGAACATCTGGTAGCGGCGCTCCATCTCGTCGACCGCCCAACGAAGCGCGAGCGAAGCCTTCTTCATGTCGGTCACGACGGGCAGCAACATGTGGGGGATGCCATCAAAGACCTGTAGCTCGACGACCTTCGGGTCGATCATCAGCATCCGGACCTCTTCCGGTGTCTTCTTGGCGAGGATCGAGGTCAGCATGACGTTGAGCGCGACGCTCTTGCCGGACCCGGTTGCGCCGGCGACCAGCAAGTGCGGCATCCGCGCCAGGTCCGCGTAGACCGGTTGGCCAGCGATGTCCTTGCCCAGCGCCATCGGAAGCGAGCCGCTATGTTTCTCCCAGCGGCGGTCGTCGACAATCTCGCGCAGGTGAACCGTCTGCCGAATGTCGTTCGGCAGCTCGAACCCGACGCGTGCCTTGCCCGCAATGGGCGCGACGATGCGGACCTTCTGGGCTGCCAACGCCATGGCGAGGTCGTCAGCGAGGCCTGCGATCTTGGAGACCTTCGTGCCGCTTTGAGGCTCGAACTCGTACATCGTCACGACCGGCCCGGGATGGATCTCGTCGACGCGACCGCGGACGCCGTACGCCGCAAGCTTCTCGGTGAGCAGCTCGGCATTCTCTCGCAGGGCTTCCGCGTCGACGTGAATCACCGAAGAATCCGGCTCGTCGAGGAGGCTGTTTGGAGGCAGACGGAAATCCCGGTGGTCCCGCTTCAGGCGCGTCGAGATCTCCAGTGGCTTTTGCTTGGTTTCCTTCGGTGCGACGATCGTCGGACCCGTTGCTCCCTCTGGCTTCAGCCGTTGCGCCACCGGTTCGGGCGTCGGCACGATCACCGTTGCGGGGGGCTGCTTCTCGGGCTCTTCGTCTTCATCGAAGTGTACGCCCATGATCCGGGGCTGGCTCACTCGGATCTCTTCCTCGTGGAGCTCCCGAGCCTCCGCCCACGCTTCACCCAGCGCGAGGAACAGACTCTGAACCTTCGCCCAAGCCGCGTGGCCCACGCGCCCGAACGCCTGAGCCGCCTCTTCGAGGGTCCAAGGCGTCCTCAGGATCACTGCGGTCCCGAGAAGCGCGAAACCGATGATCACCGTTCCATAGAACCCGAGCAGGGAACGAAGCACCTCGCCGAGAAGCTCTCCAACCGCTCCCCCGGGCGACGCCCCCCAGACGGCTTGGGGCTCGACCAGCAAATGTCCGAGCGCCGCACCGATGATGACGAGCACCAGGGTGGACGCCATGGTGGCCAAGCCGAGCATCGCCGAGCGCCTGCGGAACAAGCGATAGGTGAGCAACGCACCCTCGAGCGGCAGGAACCAGGCCACCAGCCCGAACGCGAGCATCAACGCTCGGGCGAACCGGTGACCGACCGGGCCCACGAGGTTCGCGCTCCCGTTTCGCGCGTCGTACGAGATCAACGCGAGGGTCAGCAGTACGGTTGCGGTCAAGCTCAGGATCGCAAGGACGTCCTGCCGCCTGCCCTCCGGCGCCACCAGATCGCCCGAAGAGGTGGTTTCATGTGCGCTCAAGTAAGCGGCCTCCTACACAAGAGAGGCTATGCGCGCTGCTATCGATTCGTCAAGAAATCACGGCTTCTAGACGTTCTTGATTGCGTGGCTGAATCCTCTATTATCTTGCCGGGTTGCATGCCCACGGGGGATGGTTCCGCAGGTCGGATGGGCAAGTCGGATGAGTAGGACGTCGAAGAACATCATTCTTTGCTCGGTCGTTCACGCCATGCTGGGCGTGTTGCTGGTCGGCTGTCAGGTCGATAGCGACGATGTCCAACAATGGAAGGGGACGGTCAAAGGGCCGACCCGGCTCGTTGCTGTGATCGGAAGCGACCGGTACCCCGACGAGCTCCGGACGGAAGCGGCGGTCGCGATTGTCGAGATGGACCGCAGCGACGTGGACGCGTTGGCCCTTCTCAAGGGCGCGCTCGACGACCTTCGCCGTGAGGACCCGGCGGCTAGCGAGATGATCGTAGGCGGGATGATCCCGCGCCTCGAAGCATTGTTGTCCGAGGAACCGAACGAAGACGACGAGCCTCCGGACCCCACGCAGGTGCGCGCCAAGGATGCTGCGTACATGGTGATCCCATACGCGCCCGAGGACTCCAGGGAGTCCCTCATCCGATCTGTCGTGGGCTGGTACGCCGCAGACTTCGAGGGCCGCAGCCTCGCTGGGGACTACAGTGCGGAGCAGGTGACGCGCGCGCTCGGCGCGGAGGCGGCCGGCCTGCTCGTTGACGCGCTCCACGAGAAGATGCCTCCGCAAGCGATGATCAAGATCGCTGAAATTATCGGAGAGGACGGCGATCCACAGACAAAGGAGCGCGCCGGGAAGCGGCTCGTCGCCATCGAGAAAGACATGGAGAAAGGCGCGTTCGTCGAGTGGCTCGCCGCTCAGATCCGCGCCTCTATCGAAGCGTCGGGCGAGGCGGCGGACGCCAAACGCGTCAACGCGTTAGCACTCTACAATCGTGAGAAGTACATCAACCAAGGTGCGCTCCCGGCGATGCGGTACCTCGGCGACCAAGCTCAGGTCGCGACACGCTTGCTGGCCATTGCCGACACCAAGCCCGGCGCGAACGACACAAAGGCCTGGGTCGAGCGCCTCAACGCCCGCAGAGCCACCGCGCTCAAAGCACTCGAAGGGCATGTGACTCGCGCCCACCTCAACCGCCTTCTTTCGATCGCGCTCGATTCGAGCAACCCGATCGAGGTCCGCGACTACGCGTTCGATCGCGTTGGCGACATCCGCAGCCGCAAGGCGATCCCGCGGCTTTGGGCACTCGTGGAGCGCCCGGGATGCGCAGGAAGTTCGTGCTCCGCGTCCGACAAGCTGGCGAAGCGTTTGCGATGGCGAGCCGGCGAGCTGGTGCTGTCCCTCGGTGGGCCGTCGACCATCGAGTCGTTTTCGCAACGATTACCAGACTCTGCAGGGATCCAGTACGAGCCTGAAGAGCTCGAAGGCTACGCCACGCGGATGAGTCAGATGACACCTCCACCTACATCCACCGTCATGGCGCTGCTTGATTCGCAACAGTGGTGGAATCGTGTGGTCGCATTGCGCTATCTTGAACGTAGAGGTGGGGTGGCAGACATTCCTGCCATGGAGCGACTGGGGTCGGATGAGGGCGAAGTTTCGGGAGAAGGTTGGTCGGAGCTGAACCCGCCGGTGAAGACGGTGGGCCAGGTTGCGGACGCGGCCATCAAGGCGCTTCGGACGCGCGAGCAGGGTGACAACAAGTGAGTACTCGAACCGATGGGTGATCAAGGCGACAGAAAAACGGTGCGTGCATTTCAGTGCCGCGACTATCTCTTCGAGATCTTCGATCGCATGGGCTCCGAGCTCGAATGCTCCGTTGACTATCTCATCAATGAGGCGATGCGAGAGTACGCGCGTGCTCGTGAGCAGACCGTTGCAGCCGTTGATGCGCAAGAGCTCGTGGGGTCTGCCGCCGTCGGTGCAGCGCCTCTGAGTGCGCAACCCATGGAAGCTCGACCGGCTCCGATGCTCACTCCGGTACCCTCACGTCGCCCAACCGCGCAGCCGCGCGTCACCGCGCCGCCACCGCTTCCTGGACGCCGCCCCTCCGATGCCGTGGGTCGCCGGGTCCTGGTGGTTCAGTTCAACGACCAAACCTTTCCCGTCGAAAAAGACGAGTTTATCATTGGGCGCGGAGCGCGGAGCGCGGACCTCGCAATTCGCGATGGAAACATTTCGAGAAGGCATGCGGCGGTCGTGTTTCACGACGGCGTGTACTTCATGAAAGACTTGGGCAGCACGAATGGAATCGAGTTCGCAGGTCAACGTGTCGAATCCAAGCGCATTGAAGAAGGCGACGTATACCGCATCTGCGATTACGAGCTTCGCTTCACGTATCAATGAGCGACGTTCGGCGCGCGCCGCGTGCCTCGTTCTGATCGGGCTCGTCTGCACTTTTGCAGGCGCCTCTGGGCGAGCGGACGAGGCGGCTTCCCGTGCGCAAACCGCCCGGCTTCAGGACAGGCTCGGCCGGCTCGAGGCACGGGAAGACGCGATGTACGCCAAGGGTGCGCTCGAGCAGGCACGTCGGGCATTGCAGGCGTCGTCCGGGTCCCTCGAAGACGCCCAGGCGGTTTCTCGGATGCAGCAGATCGCTCGGGCCGCAATGGTCCTGGCCGAGCGGCAGCTCGGGCGTCGCAGGGCGCAGGCCGAGCTGTTTGCGACGCAGCGGCGTCTTACCGCTACGCGTGAGCGGGCCGCCGCACAGCGGCGCGCGCTCGAAGCGCTGATGAGGGATAGGGCTTCGCTAGCGCGTGGGGGAGCCCAGCCGTGACGTGGCGCGCCGTCTTGATCCCGTGGTGCGTGGCGGGGCTGGCGTGTGCAGCCCAGCAAACTCCCGGGACGTTTGACTCGTTCTTTGCGTCCCCAGCGGCGGACCTCGCTCGCGAGCACGCACCAGACCTCTACGAGCAAGCGCGGACCGCTTGGACCGCCGCCGAGGGCGCACAGCGACACAAAGACGACGCAGCGGCGGACGACCAGCGCACCGAGGCGCGAATCTGGTTGACGGCGGCGGTGGCCGAAGCCGAACGCGTGCAGTTGGACCGGCGCCGCGCCGAGCTACAGCGCGAAGAGGAGCGCTGGGCCAAACAGCTCGCCCGCGACCAGCAAGCCTCTGCGGTCGTGGCTCGCGATATCTCTCGCTATGAAGCGAGAGCGGTTGCTCTCCACGAAGCGGAGCGATTGTCCGCGTTGGGCGGACGCCCCACCCTGAACGATGCCACACTCGACGCTATCTTGACGCGTGTGTGGCTGAATCTCGCCCTCGCGGAGGCCCTCGGGGCCAGTGACGAGCAGCTCCAGCCGTTGCGTGAGCGCGCCGAGGTCACGGCGCGCCGCCGTCCGCATTCTGCGAAGGCTGCGGAGGCGCTCCTATGGAAGACCGAGGCGTTGATCGGGCAGATGCGCGCCCAATGGCCCGAGCCCCGGCCCGGCGCCTCGACCGAGCTCGTAGAGACCGCGTTGGCCACGGGGTTCGCGGCCGATCGCGTTGGCAGCGGCGTGCTGATCCGCTCCGAGCGCTTCTTCACCTCCAACGGGAACGTGTCGAACGCCACGGTCAAGCGTTTCCATGGACTATTGGCGGCGTTTCCTCACGGCCCCGTGGCCTGCCAGGTTGCGGTCCCGGAGCTTCGGAGCCGCGTGTGGGCACATCGCGTCGCACTGCTGGTCGAGCGGCTCCGTCGCATGGATGATCCAGGGCGAGTGTCCACCGGGATGGTCGTCACACGGTCGCTCAGCGCGGGCGCGGTGCAATGCACCTTTGCCGCCTATCGCGGGCTCTGAAGAGCTTCGTGCACGTCAGTCGAGCGTGCGGAACGACTGTTGGGCGGCGGCTTTGGTACGGTCGGGGCTTGGAACGTGTTTGGGCGGGGGCGGGAGCTCGGTCACCGAGATCCGCGTTAGGCTATAGCCCACTTCGAGTATCGATACGTCGACCTTCGTGGGGTTGACCTCCGCGCCGCGGACGCTCGCCCGCTTGTAGACCGCACCCTTGCCCCGGCGTTCCACGCTGCCCGTGATCATCATCGGCCCGAAGTACGCCAGCACTTTTTCGATCGGGGCTTGGATTCGATACACATGGTGGAGCCCTTCGTCGCGGGAGAGCTTCGCGCCGCGAGGAAGCCGGATCCCCGCGATGTACTCGTCCGAGGGGAGCAGCTTCCCCTGCGCGTCATAGTTCCTAACGACCGGCTCCCGCTTCGGGGCGTCGGCGCTGGTCTTCTGCGCCGGGGCTTCATCGTGCACGGTCTGAGCGCGGCGTTCGGGCTCCGATGTGCAACTGGCGAGTGCCGCCCACAGAGCCAGGACGAACAGGGGAGATCTGAGCCTCGGGCTCTGACCAAGTGTCGTCGCGCCGGTCATTCCAGCGTGTCCGCCATGCCCGAAACCACGGTGAAGTTGTCAGGGGCGCTGATCCCCTCCTCGAGGACGTCGATCGTCAGGCCCCCGGTGGTGATCCCCGATCCGCTGAGATGACCCATCAGTTGGAATTGCCGCCCGCTCGTCGAGTACGGCATTGCCAGAGTCGAAGACGTACCGGTGAACGGGTCGGTGACGTCGACGCTTTGCGTCGTCGTGCACACCGGGAGTTGAACGACCTGTAGGCCGACGAGCAGAGCGTTCTCCAGCTCCGGGATGTCGGTTGAGTCGAGCACGGGGGTGGCGTTGCCGATGATGTCTTCGAGAAGCGGCACCAGGTCTCCTTCGCTTGTCGGGTCATCCAGGTAATGGACGCCGAAGATCCGGCTGCCGCCGAACGGGCAGGCGTCGATCGCGGTCCCGCCGCCCGCCTTGAAGGTGCCCCAAAAGACCTGGCCGTCGAAGAGCTCGACCGGGCCGGTCATCTGTTCGCCGGCGTCGAGCTCGACCTCCCAGTTGAGCCGTCCATCGAGGTCGGTGATGAGGCCGTCGGAGTCGAAGGTGAGCTTCTCGGTGATCGACACCACGCGGTTGATCGCCGTCGCATCGTCGAGCACATCGATGTTCCCTGTCCCCACGAGAATCACGACTTCGCCCGTAGGGTTGATGGTGAGCGCCGGTGGGTAATAGGTCGGTTCGGCGGCGTCGAAGACTTCGCCGTAGTACAGGTCGTGGAGCGCCTCGGCTCCCCAGTCGTCAGGATCAGGCGAGGACATGTCGATGCGCCAGAGCACGCCGTCCGCGTCGACGGTGTAGGCGACGCTTCCCACGGTGCCCGTATCCCCTCGGAAGACCGAGACCGCGCCGTTCAGTGGCGCCGGGAACGTATCCTCGTCCAGCTTTTGGATCACCGACCCCGTCGCGACGTCGATGAAGTAGAGGACTCTGCCGTGTTGAACCGCTGGCGGAACGGAGGCCGTGCCTCGCCAACAACGGCGGTCGGCACGCGGAGCGATGCTGGTGCCCGTTGCGGTGTCCATTCCCTCGGGGAGCTCGCTGCCGGAGGCGATCGTGCACGCGCCGGCCCCCCCTACGCCCTGCCCGCCCGGAACGATGATGACGCCGTGAGACTGCCTAGGCTTGAACACGATGGGCCCACCCGAGTTCCCCAGGGGAGTCGGATCGCTATCCTCGAGGAAGATCTGAGCCGCGGTGGGCTGCCCGTAGGTGTCGCCGAGATTGGCGTCGGTGAACTGCCACAAGAACTCGGGTTTGCAGGGATTGGTGACGTCGAGAGCCACGATACCGTTGCCCCCGTTTCGGAAGCTCAGGAAGAGGACGGTGCGCCAGACGTTGGTTTGCCCCGCCGGAGAGTCGACCGTTGCGCCACCACCGTCGACGCCTGCGAAAGCGCGTACGTCGTAGAGGTCGCGAACCATGATGCTGCCATCAGCGAACCACTGCTTGCTGCCTCCCGACAATAGGTCGTCGAGGTCATCGAGGAACATCGGTGGGATGAACCCCCAGAGCTCGGTGCCGGCGTCCTTGTTGCTGGCGCACGAAAACTCATCGAGGTTGTTGCCAACGGTGAACTCGGTGGAGCCGTGGTCGTCGGTCAAGAATGCGTGGATGATGCCGTCGTTCGTCGCCGCGTAGATCACGCGTGGACGACGGCTGAGCGCCCAGCCGTCGGAAGAGAGGTCTTCGAGTGGGTCGGGGCTCTCCTGATGCCCTAGTCCCAGGCGCCAGTCGTTGTAGGAGCTGTCCTCGATGTCGTCGACCAAGGGCCCGACGATGGCGGGCGTCGAGTGATAGATGTCGCCAAGGCGCTGGTCTTCGCGGCCACTGCCGATCACGCCGTGCACCCAGTCGACGACGGTGTCGCGCTGGGCGGTGTCGACGCTGCCCACGCCGAAGAAGTACTCCGGCGACACGGCCTTGCTGAACTCGCCGACGGGCACCCCGACGATCTCGCCCCCGGCGGTCGGTACATCGATGCCGGCGTTGGCGAGCGAGGTCAGCCTCTCCCTCCCGTTGCCTACCAGATGCCCGTTGATGTCCGCGGGATTGGTCGGGAGTACGGTCCAGAGGTTCCTAGAGAACGCGCCTCCGAAGGTGACCGCCGCGGGGGGGTCCGACCCAAAGGGCTCGACGTCTCCCGGAGCCGAGGCTTGTGCGTTGAGGAGCAAATGGAAGCGGTCGGAGTCCACGACGTCTTGGGCGACCGGGATCCCTCCGACGCATTCGATACGCCGCCGCTCCAAGATGCCATCCCATGGGTCCGTTGCGCTCAACGATGCATTGAACCCCGAGATGAACTGGGCTTGAACCAGTCCGGGCGCAAGACCGGTGGCTACGGGAGAAGTTCGGCTCGTGGCGCCCTGGTTCTGTTCGTTGAGGGCCGTGCTCAACGCGGTCACGAGCTCGGCGCGGTCGGCGACGAAGAAGGCTTGATCGGTGTCCCCCACCATAGCGATGTCGTTGAGGAGCGCTTCGACTGCGGCCTTCTGTGCGGCATCTCCGTCCAACGCAAAGCCGATGACGTAGAACTTGTCGATCTCCCCGGCGGCGATCATCGCCGAAACCGTGTCGGCCACCACTTCGTAGGGGCACCCAGTTGCGCCCACGGGTTGGCCCAACAGCTCGCAGTTCACGGGGGGGCCACGCATGTCGCCGTTGGGGAAGCCGTCCGTGATCAGTACCGCGCTACGCGGCCGGCAACCGTAGTAGGCGTCGCCGGGTCCCGGGTCGGCTGTCTTTTCAATGACGTCGGCGTCGTTCTGAAGGAAGTACTGCAGGTCGGTGACCAGCGCGGCCGTCGGCGTCGAACCAAAGGGGCGCAGAGGGTTCTTCCCGAGGCCGATATCACCGAGAATGGTCCCTTGAATCGAGGCGTTGGTGGAGGTCATCGCTGCCGTGCTGTCTGCGCCGACACTCACCAAGCCGCCTTCGGTCGCGGCGCTCGCTCGCGCACCGCTGTTGAGCATGTACACCACGGGGCTGCCGCCCGGGAACGTATACGGCTTGTCGCCCGCGTACGAGTACATCCCCTTCGTGCCGAGCGATTCAGCAGGGAAGGGAGCGGTTTGGAACGTGCTCTGAAGGACGAGTGGGGGCCTGTCGGTCAGCGTGCCGATCGAGTCGAACGTCATCAGCCCGAACTTGATGCGCTCGAGGTAGATATCGAGCACTCCGTTTCCGCTTTGCGAGCCCGCGTATGCCGGAATCTCCTGGGGCAACTGAATGTGCGGAAGGAAGTAGCCCTCGTCGTACTCCCCCGTGTAGATGCCGCCGATGCGGGTGTCGGAGTTGCATTCGTACGGGGAGAACTCGCCCGTGAGCGCCTGCGCGACCACCGACCAGCGGTTCTGTTCATACATGCCCACGCTACACACGGGAAGGCACTCGAGGCACGCCGGTGTAGAGCAGATGCAGTTGGGCTTGCGCTCCATCGATCCCGACGTGTCGACCAAGAGCACGAAGTGCGGCCGAATGTTGCGAATATCGGGCTCTTGGGCGGAGACGTGCGCACTCGTTCCGACAGAAGCCAGGAGCAAGCAAGTCAAAGCAAAGTAAAGCCAGAATCTCATAGTGCCCCCGTCATGAAAGGACCGCTGACGATGTACGCGCGCATGTCTGCGCCGGTCTCGTGAGCCTGGCGGCCATGGTCCTCGGCGTGTTCGATGTCGGTTGCCGCGCCGGTCTTCAGCCGCGCACGGCCGCGGGCAGTCATCGTCGTGCGCATGTACTTGAACTTGGTGCCGCCTTGGGCGGCTGCGCCCGGGGCAAGCTTGCTCACGACATGCTCGTCGTAGATGTCGATGACCACGAGGGGCGCGTGCGCGGAGGCCGCCCCGAAGGAGGCGTCTCCGTCCATGGGTAGATTCTGGAACAAGCCCGCGGTGACCCCCCCATCCTGTGAGAGCAAAGCCTCGAAGTGTTCGGGATAGAGCCGGTAGGCTTGGCGACCGTTGGCTAGCGGCGGCTCCGGGTAACAGCCGGTAGTGGCAGTGCAGGGCGGGAACGCGACGCCTTCCGTGGTCCCCGGGGTCAGCATGAGGTTACGGACTGTCGAAGGACCAAAGATGTCGAACCACTCGAGGGCGCCGATCAAACCGGCCCGGGCCACATACCGCGTCTGCATGTGTTGTCGGGCAAAGCCCGCGCCTCTCACTTCGTGTGAGACCGTATTCGCGGCGTACACGGCGCTTGCAGTGCCCACCATGATGATCATCAGAACGATGAAGAGCGCGGCGCCTTCCTGTTTTTGAGCATGTTTCATCAGAGGTTCCTCCGCGCCACGTTCATCACCGGGATCTCGATGCGCATCTGCCGGACCCGCGCGGCGCCGGTTTGGCCATCGTCGACCTCGAAGCGCGTTCCCGCATTGGTCACCGCGCCGTAGTCCACCGTTGGGTCCTCGATCGGGCTGCGAATGCCCAACTCGATGATCACTGTCCGGACCTGCTGTGGGTTGGCGTTGACATCGCTTTCGGCGGATGAACCGGTGGACGGATCCAGGGTCGGCGTCCCCGTGCCAGAGCCCGTGTCGAGTAGGAAGCTGACCTGGAAGTTGCTGACGAACTCGGCGACCACCTGGGTGGAGTTGAGCCTCACGGACCCGTCCCTCGAGTCGAGGGAACGGCGGACCAGGACACGGTTTGGCGCCTCGAAACTGCTCGCGCCCGCATCTCTGAGGGAGAGAGCCGGGTTGCCTGGCGAGGTGTCGATGAAGAAAACGCCTTCCCAATCCATGAAGTCCGCGCCGACTTCCGAGGCGTCGAAGGGGTCGACGACCGCGTACTCGACCCATTGTAGAGGCGCGATGGTTGCACCTTCGGCCGCCCCTGGGAGGCACGCCGTGCCGATCGGAAGGACGGGGTCGATCTTGATCCGGACCTCGTCTTGGGTGTTGCCTTCCTTCCCGAACACCGAGCGAAAGAAGTGTCTCCCCTCGGGCGTCTCGATGTGCAGAACCGAGCCGGTCTGAAAGGCTCGCGCTCCCTTCTGAGCGATGCCCTTCCAACTCGCGGTCTCGCCGCTCCAAGCGCTGTCCCAGTCGAGGGCGCCGGTGAGATACTTGGGCGCCGCTCCGCTCGTGAAGGGCTCGGCGACCTGGCCCCACGAGAACGTGCGGCGATACGCCTGGTTCCCCGTTTGCAAAACGATGATGTCGCCACCGCTGCTCGCGGAATGGACCAGCAGTTGGTCGCTCAGGTACAGGCTGGTCAGAATACGCAGTCGGTCCGCGTGGACGTTGCTGTTGAGGCTGTTCGGGTCGAGAACGGCCAGGTCCTCGTCCGCGTAGTACTGAAAGGCGCCCATGGGACCCGTGCCGCCGCCGAGCTCCGGAAGACTCGGGGGGACGGTATCGCAGGTAGACTCGAGGCTGCCGTTGGGCGAGCCGTAGAGACCCGCGCGCGAGATGTCTCTGCGAAGCTCCATGATGGCGACCCGCGACGTGCCCTGCGCGATCGCCACGCGTTGCTCCTCGTAGAACTGCCTGCTCATCGCCGACCCGAGGCTGTACACGGAGGTGATGACGGTGAGGCCGACGACCATGGCGACCATCAACTCGATGAGTGTGAATCCGCTCTTTCTCACGCCTAGTCCCTCCTCAGCCAGGTGACCACCGTCGAGGCGAAGACCACGTCTACGTTCGGGGCGGTGTCGAGGTTCCAACCGTCGGCGGTCGAAGCGTCGCAGGCCGCCCCTCGAAAATCACTTCCCGACACCCAGTCGGTGTGCGTCGCGGCCCCGGTCAGATAACCCGCGCGGTACCAGAACGTGCGAACGTCGACCCGGGCGGAGGTCCCCTGCCTGAGCCAACTCAACCTCAAGTTGGTGCAGTACTTGATCTCCGAGGCCGTGGCGGTGTCCTGGCCGAAGTAGTCGAATGCGTAGTGTTCGTTGGTGTCTGAGGGTGTTGGTCTGAACCAATCCGTGGCCGACACGGTCCCTGCCAGCCCGGACAGGTAGGCGGTGCCCACCAATTCACTGCTGTTCAACCCCTGCCGCGACCACGAGAGGGAATCGCGCTCGATGCGCTCGATCCATCGTTCGGTGATCGCAAGCGCAGTGTTCATCTCGTGGGCGGTTCTGTTCGCGCCGCTCACCGCGTGGTGCATCGAGAGGATCCCGAGTGAGCCAACGGTCATGATGCCGATTGCGATCATGACCTCCACCAGAGTGAAACCCGCTTGCTTGCGTCGGCTTAGATCATTCATCGCAGCACCCTCGGGGATCCGGTTCCGAGCGGAATCAACACCTTTCGAGCGACGCCAATCGCGACGCCATCGACCTCGCGATAGACGAGGAAGCCGAACCCGGACTGCGCGTCTGGGGCTTGCCAGTTCGAGAACAGCGCAGCGTCGCTGAACACCTGGTTGTTCGAGCCCGCCTCGTAGCAGAACGCGGTGTTCTGCCATCCGGCGACGCGCACGGTGCTGTTGTCCGACGGGTCGGCGTCGTAGGTGTGGGCGTACATGAAATCGACGCAGCGCCAGTTGCCGCCACAGTTGACATCATCGAGGTCGAGACCAAGGGCGTTCTCGAAAGTGGCCAGCGAGCAAGCGCCCCCGGTGCCGCGCAGGGTCTCGAAGCCCCAATCCGCGTTGTTCAGCCCGGCTCCGCCATCGTTCATGTAGACCACGCGATGGGCGCGGCCATAGGCCATCGACATGTATCGCGCGCGCTGAAAGAGCGACACGACGTCGCGGGCGATCATCGCGACCCGACGATCCGCCAGACCCGCACTCATACTTGGCAGAGCGGCGCTCACGAGAACCCCCATGACCGCCAGGACGACCATCAGCTCGACGAGCGTGAACCCTCCGCGTCTCTTTCTAGATTCCCCAAGCACCCCTTCTTCAGCTGCAACACCCGTACCGAAACTTCAAAAACGTTAACCGTTGGAAATTACTAAACATTCATCGATTACGGCTTCCGCTCCACTGTGAAC
>CBDURI010000046.1:0-13684 GCA_965369435.1 uncultured bacterium | reverse complement strand
GAAAAACCTAGGCGGTAGTCCGCCGTCGCTCCTGCTTCGCGGACGCCGATCCATACCTGGGTGCTACCGATCGGGAAGTCGGAACGGATCATCGGATCCTTCGTGCCGCTACGGTTGTCGTTGCACAGGACCGCGCCACCGGGCTTTCGCACGACGAGGAGCACGTCGGAACGCGAGCGCGCCAGCACGTGGAGCCGCAGGAACGCCGTGTCGGCGTCGAGGAGATAGTCCGGAGTTTCCGAGATCCACCCTTTGCACTTCCGGTGAATCGACTTGGCGCTGACCTCGCCCAGGGCCGTGCCGCCAACCACTCTCGGGTCAGGACTGAACCCTGCGTGCAGCGGTACGACGCCGAAGCGCGAGCGTGAGTGTTCGTAAGGGTCCAGCGCTTCCACTGGCTCGCGAGCCCCGCGGACTTCGGGGGGCCCGCTCGGGGCTTCCTTCCCGGTGCAGCCTGCCAGCGCCGCCAACCCCGTCACAAGGGCTATGGCCGCGCTCGAGGGCGCCCGCTGATCCACTAACTGTCGCTAGCGCTCGCGGGCTCGCCAGGCGGGACGGTGTCACGCGTCGCCCCTTTGATCACCTTCTGCGCCAAAGTCGCCAGGCTGCGCGCGCCGCTCTTCTTGAGGAGCGATCGAATCTGGGCCTTGACCGTGTTCTCGGCAACCCCGAGGGCTTCCGCGAGCTCCTTTCGCGACAGCCCGTCGACCGACAGGGTCAGTAGCTCGGTCTCACGGCGTGTGAGCTTGAGCTGCCGTGCCAGATGTTCGATGCGCTGCCCGATCGCCACGTCGTCCACTCGCTCCTGCGCGAGCGCACGCTGAATGAACGGATTGAGGTTGTCGGCGGAAGCCGGCTTGCAGACGTACTCGCCCCGCATCGTCTGAACTTTGTTAACTACATCACGATTGAGCTCGCCGGTCAGAACGAGCACGGGCAGACCCCCATGGGTTTCCCGGATCTCCGCGAGCAGGTCCAAGCCGTATCCGTCGGGCAGAATCAGGTCCAAAACGACGCCGGTCCACTCGGCGTGGTTCCCGAGCTTGTCGCGCGCCGCCTGCATGCTGTGCACGACCTCCACAGGACCGTGACGCCCGAATGTACGAGCAAGGGTCCGAGCCAATGTCGGCTCGTCCTCGACGATCAGAAACCCTCCCGGCATGCGGCGTAAGCTAACCTAGTTGACCCGTCCGGTGGTACGGATTCCCGTCAGGATCGGTGGTTTTTTAACCCTTATCTGCCTCAGAAGGGGAGGTCCGTGCCGGAATGCTCAATGATTTCGGGTGTTTCTCGGAGTAGGCCGAGTGGGTGAGCCATCGAAGGCCGCCACAGCCGGCAGGGCGAGAATTGGCGGTGACTTGACGCGAGGCGTCGGCGCCCCTTGAATGAACCCGGAAGATGTACGCGGTTGTGATCACCGACGAGGGGGGCGTACGGCGGAAGCTCGATTTTTCGAAGCCGGAGCTGACGGTTGGCCGTGTCCAAGGCAACGACATCGTCTTGTCGAAACGCAACGTGTCCAAGCAGCATGCACGCTTGACTCTGAAGGGCGAGCAAGCGGTCGTGGTCGACCTCAACAGCACCAACGGGACCTGGGTCAACGGGCGTAAGATCTCCTCGCCGCAGTCATTGAAGCGTGGCGACAAGATCTACATCGCGGACTTCATCATCACGCTCGAACAGCCGAGCTCGGACTCCGAACGTGCGAGCTCCGAGCCGCGTGTTTCAGAGCCTCCACCGCTGCCGGCCAAGCAGTCGATACCAACCCACAGTACGATGCCGCCTCAGAGCTCGATTCCGGCCCGGCGTCCGATGAGCCCACGTCGCTCGGCCGCAGCCGACTCGAGAACGCCAGCAGGGCCCACAGATGTGCGAGGCACCAGTCTGCCGCCTCGCATCGAACGCAGAGAGACCGGTGAAGCCCGGTTGCCTGCAAGAACCGAAACCCGGACTCCGATAGCCGACCCGCTCGGAGCACTGATGAGCCGCCTCGCCGGACGCATGGACATCGACGATGTCGATCCGGCGGCGATGAAAAACCAGGAGCGCTGGTCTGCGGCGCGCGCCGCGATTGCCGAAACGTTTCTCTCCATGCAGACCGATGGCTCGGTGAATGCCGACGTCGACATGCGCCCGGTCGCGCACATTGCTCTGCACGAAGCGGTTGGCTTGGGCGCGCTCGACGACGTTCTGTCCGACGAATCGGTACGCACGGTGGTCGTGAAGGGTCCCGCTCACATATTCGTCGACAGGGGCGAAGGGCTAGAAGCGGCACCGTTGAAGTTCTCGTCCGAAGGCGCGCTGCACCGAGTAGCGCGGCGTCTCGCCGCCGGGAGCGGACAAACACTCGAAGCCCAACCCGTCCTTCATGGACGACTCTCGTTCGGTCCTAGACTGACGATCATGCAGTCGCCCCTGGTGGTGAAGGGCCCTGTGATCGAGCTTCGCATCGGAAGCACCAAGTCGCTCGAGCAACTGGCGGAAGCGGGCTGGATGAGCGGTGATGCCGCCACGTACTTGGCGAAGGCGGTGGCGGAGTGCCGCAACATCGTCGTCGCGGGGCCTCGCGGCTCTGGCGTCGCCGAGGTGATGTCTGCGCTGGCCCGAGAGCTGCCGGAGACCGAGAACACGGTCGTGATCGAGGCCGTTCCCGACCTCGACATCGATCGGGACCGGATGGTCTCGCTGATCGCGACCGGTTCGGGTATCTCGCTCGGCGAAGCGATCGAGCACGGAACGCGTCTTGAAGCAGAGCACCTCGTGATCAACGACCTTTCAGGGGCCGACACCATGACGGCACTGGTGGCTGTGCTCGGACGCGAGCCGGGTCACCTGCTCGGGGTACACAGCTGGAGCACAAAGGACGCCATCGAAGGCCTCTTGCTCGCGGCAGGATGCGGCGGCGCGGAACGGGCATGCGTCGCACAGCTGGTGGGTGGTGCGGTCGACCTCGTCATCGCGGTGCAGCGTGGGCCGGAGGGTCCGGGCGTGAGCGGGATCCTCGAAATCCAAGGCCACGAAGCCGGCGACGTCAGCTTTCAATCCGTCCCGTTCTGAATCGCGCGGTCAGGCGCCCTTGCTCATCACGGCAACCGGCGTCGCGCTGATGCCGGGCGCTGGATACGCCGGCCGCGCGAAGTAGTAGCCCTGGCCGTAGTGGGCGCCGCAGTCGATAGCGACCTTCATCTCGGTTTCCTGCTCGATGCCCTCGGCCACCACGCGCGCGCCGAGCTCGTGGCAGAGCCGCACGAGGTGGCGAACCAAGACCTGCGCACGGCGGTCGTCCGCGAGATCGGCAATCAGCGTTCGATCGAGCTTCACAATCTCGGGGTTGAGGTCGACGATGTATTTCAGGTTCGAGTAGCCGGCGCCGAGGTCATCGACTGCAAGCGACACGCCCTTGCCACGAATCTCGCGCAGAACGCTGTGGCAGTACGCGAAGTGAGTCAGCGGGACCGACTCGGTCACCTCGAGATAGATCGGTTGGTCGTGGGTGAAGATCGGGTCGTCGGGCTGGACGAGCCACGACTCGTCGAACTCATTGGGGTGCACGTTGAGGAACAGTGGCTTCTCGGGGCTGTGCGTGGTGGCGATGTCACGGATCGCGCGGCCAAGCGCCCCAACGTACCCGGACTTGATCGCTTCATCGAAGAGCTGCGGCGGGCTGATCCAGTGTGGTGAATCGCTTCGAACGAGGGCTTCGTACGCGAATGGCTCCATCGTCGTCAGGGAGACGATCGGCTGGTAGACGACGCTGAGATCGCCACGCGCGAGTACACCGGGGAGGCCGCGGGGGCTGCGGACACGGGGAGCCCCCGATGCTCGTCGCCGAACGGTCTCGAGCCAGTTTCCGAAGTTCACCACAAATTCCCCAACACGGTAAGTTTACAATATTACAACCGTGAATAGATACCCCTATTTGGGGATTCCTAGCGCTCATGGTGGCGCTCTGGTATGCCCGGCAGCAATGAGTCGCCCAGTATCGATTGGCCCCACGCAACAAAGCCCCATCGGAACTACCCTAGAACGGCACCTGCTCGACCGCCAGCGCCGCATGCCTCAAGCGACGGGCGATTTCACCGGTCTTTTCCAGCAGATCAGCTTGGCGGCCAAAATCATAGGCAGCCGGGTCAGCAAAGCGGGGCTGTCAGGCATCCTCGGACGCACCGGAACGACGAATGTCCAGGGGGAACAGGTCCAGAAGCTCGACGACTTCGCCAACACCACGATCGTGAACACCGTCGAGGCAGGAGGACATGTCTGCGTGATGGGAAGCGAAGAGGTCGAAGAGCCAATCCAAATCCCGCCGCAGTACCCGCAGGGCAAGTACGTGCTGCAGTTCGACCCCCTCGACGGATCGGGCAACATCGACATCAACGCATCGATCGGAACTATCTTTTCGATTCACCGACGGCTTACGCCGGATGGTACGCCCGGGACGCTGCAAGACTTGCTGCAGCCGGGCAGCGACATCGTGGCGGCAGGCTACGTGGTGTACGGCTCGTCCAACATGATGGTGTACTCCACCGGCGATCAAGTCGATGGGTTCACCTATGACCCGGGAGTCGGCGAATTCTTCTTGTCGCATCCGAACATTCGCATCCCCCAACGCGGTGGCATTTACTCGATCAACGAAGGCAACTACCACGGTTGGGCTGAGGGCATTCAGCAGTGGGTTGACTGGATCAAGACGCCCTCCGAGAACAAGAAAGCGTACCGGTTGCGGTACATCGGCGCGATGGTTGCTGACCTGCACAGGACGCTGCTGCGCGGAGGCATCTTCGTCTACCCGGCGGACACGAAGAATCAGCGGGGCAAGCTCCGTCTGCTTTACGAAGCCTCACCCATGGCGTTCCTCGTCGAGGCGGCCGGCGGCAGTGCCTCCGACGGCCACAGAAGGATCCTCACGATCGAGCCAAAGGAGCTCCATGAGCGGACGCCCGTATTCATGGGTAGCCCGGACGACGTGGCAGACGCGCTTCGATTCGCGGGCGCGTGAGCCGGTCTAGAGCTTCGGCATCATCTGAAACGGCACCGAGGTCCGCACGCACCCGTCGCTCGGCTTCGGGAACTTCCACGTCCTGGCAACGCGCTTCACGCAGGCATACACCTGGCGGTCTCTCAGCGTGCCGTCCACCGAGACTGCCCTCACGGAGCCACTCGCATCGATGGTGAGCAGAACGGTCATCGAGCCTTGGAGCAGGTTGTTGTCCTTGAGCGCCCGCTCGTAGCAGGTTTGCACTTGCTTGCTCGGCTGGCCCTTGAGGACGGCCCTGAGCTGCGCGGCCTCCAGGTTGCCGCGGCAGACCCAATCCTCTGGCCGGGTCTGCGAGGAACGGCCGGGCTCGGAAGGCGGCGGGGCCTCATCGGCGTCCTCGAGCCCGGCATCTTCGTCCGGGATCTCGATCTCCGCGGCGAACTGTGCCCGCGTAGGCGCTTCGGCAACAGGCTCGGGGGCCTCGGCCTGGGGGGGTGGATCGTCGGTTTTGAGGAAGAACCAAAGCCCGCCGGCCGCGAGCAGGAGGAGCAAGGCGATCAGGCCATACTTGCCATCGTTCTTCTGCAGCGGCGGTAGACTCGAGGGCGGGGTCACGGGCCGCAGTGTAGAATCCTCTGCAGATCAAGCCAACTCCCGAGCCACTCGGGGCTCGAAAAACCGCAGTTTGCCGGGAGCCGACCTCTCCTCTATGGTTGCGCCTCTTTAACCGGCAAATTGGCGATGATTGACAAGTTCAAAGGCTTCTTTCTAGTTCTACTCGTGGTGCTGCTTTCGGCGGTGTTTGCCCTCCAATTCGGAGGTGGTCAGGCCGAAGGATGCGCAGCGGGGGGCAGCACATATCTCGCGCGCGTCTATGACCAGACGCTGAGCAAGGGCGACTTCGAGGCGGCTTACTCGGTCGCCAACTTCGGGAGGCTGCCCGAAGAGACGCAACGGTCGATGCGACTGCCCGAGTTGGTGCTCGATGGATTGATCAACCGTACCCTACTTGCGCGGGAAGCGCGTCGGGTCGGGTTCGACGTCAGCCAAGAAGAGGTCATGACGCGCTTCGTCAACGACGGCGTCATTCTCCTGTCGCTCGGAGTCGGAGCGCCACCGATGCTTCCTCAAGGGGAGATTCCGGTTTCGTTCACCGACAAGGAGGGCGCCTTCAACAAGGACCTCGCCGAACGCTACATCCAGAACGGCCTTCGCCGCAGCGTCGGCGAGTTTGCCGATGGACAGGTGGACGAGTACTTGGCTGCACAGATGCGCGAGCTCGTGGCCTCGACGGTCAACGTCAGCGAAGCCGAGATCTGGGACGACTACGTCCGCGAGAACGACAACGCAAGGATCAGTTACGTCCGCTTCTCGCCGGCCTATTACATCAAGCAAAAGCCGGAGACGTCGGAGGCTGCGCTCGCAGCGTGGATCGAAGACAACGAGGACCGTCTCGCGGCGGAGTACGAGACCAACAAGCACCGCTACACCAACCTCGAGAAGCAAGTCCATGCACGCCACATTCTCGTCAAGGCGGGCAGCTACGCGACCGACGAACAGAAGGCCAAGGCCAAGCAAGAAGCCGTCACGTTGCAGAAGCGCGCGGCCAAGGGCGAGGATTTCGCCGCGCTCGCCAGCAAGCACAGCGGCGACCAAATCACCGCGAAAAACGGCGGAGATATCGGTTTTCTCAAAAAAGGCACGATGCCCGAAGCATTTGACGAGGCTCTGTTCTCGATGGAGGTGGACGAGATTTCCGAGGTCGTGGAGACTTCGTATGGGTTCCACGTCATCCAAGTCCTCGCGATTCGCGAGGGCGATGTGCCGGTCGACGAGGCCAGGCGCGAGCTCGCGGAGGGCCTGTACCGGGCAGACTGGCTCGAAGCCCGTGCGCGCAAAGCGGCTGCAAACACGCTCGCCTCATGGCGGCGAAGCAACGATGACGACGCCGTCGCCCAGAGTCTAGCCGCCACGGCCAAGCAGCGCGGTAGCGAGTCCGCACTCACACCCAGCCTCGAGGAGACTACAGAGTTTGGGCGCTCCGACACGCCCGTGCCGGGCTTGTCGACGACCGCACTACTGGACGCCGTGTTCGCGTTGCCCGAGGGGGAGGCGTTCCCCACCGCCCCCGTCAAGCTCGGACGCGAATGGCTGATCTTTCGTCTCATCGACCGGGAGCGTCCGGACGAAGCGGCTTTCACCGACGCGGTTCGAGAGTCCACCCGAGACGTTCTGCAGACGCTGAAGCAGAAAGAGACGGTCGATCTCTACATTCAGCGGCTTCGCGCCAAGGCAACCGCAGACAAAGCTCTTCGCGTACACGCGCTCTCCAACGAGGATGACCGTAGTTAACGGGGTGAGCCTCAGCGAGCTGCCCACCGAGTCGTTGACGCTCGGCAACAGCCTGCGGGTGCGCCTCATTCCGTTGCCCCACCTGCAATCGGCGACCGTCTCGTTCTTCGTCCGGGTCGGCTCTCGCTACGAAACCGCTCAGACCAACGGCTTGAGCCACTTTCTCGAGCATATGCTGTATCGCGGCACCGAGACGCACCCTGCCGCGCACGAGCTCAACCTCGCGATCGAGCGACTTGGCGGAACTCTCGATGCCGCCACGCACGTGGACTTCACGAGCTACGATCTCACGCTTCCGAGCGAGACGATCACCAAAGGCGCCGAGCTGCTCGCAGAGGTCTTACGTGAGCCGCTGTTGACGGAGCTCAGTACGGAGAAGCAGATCATTCGGGAAGAAATTCTCGAAGAGCTCAACGAAGAGGGTCAGCAGATCGACATCGACAACGTGTCGCGGGAACTGCTCTACCCGGGTCACCCGCTCGGATTCTCCATCGCCGGTCCGCTCGCCAACTTGCATCGGTTCGAACGTGCTGATTTGAGGCGGCATCACACCGATCACTATGCGGCTCGCAACTCGGTGATCTGCGTGGCCGGCGCGTTCGACCCGCGTGAGCTCGGAGACACGATTCACTCGCACTTCGACGGGATGCAGGTCGGCGACGCAATCCAGCCCAGCACGGCGCCTCGCGACGCAGCGCCGGCTCGCTTCGCCTACGTACACGAGCATGGGAGCCAGACCGATGTGCGACTCTCGTTTCATACCCCCGGAGTCCTGAGCCCGGAGGCGCCGATCCTGCTGTTGCTAGCGCGTGTCCTCGATGACGGGTTGAGCACACGGGTTCATCAAACGATCTGCGAAGAGCGAGGATTGGCGTATGAGGCTTTCGCGGGCAACGACACATTCGAGGACTGCGGCGTGTTCGACTTTGGGGCTTCGGTGGAACACAAAAAGGCACCCGTCCTCATCGAAACGGTGTTCGACCTCATCGATGAGCTACGGCGGAACCCGCCCACCGAGGATGAGGTAGAGAAGGCGAAACGGCGCTATTTGTGGGACCTCCGCACTGTTCGTGATGACCCCGAGGCCACCGCTCATTTCGTGGGAAGCAGCACGTTGTTCGGTATTCCGGAGCAACTCGGAACGATGGCGGCCGAGGTGGCGCAAGTCACACCTGCCGACATCCAACGAACCGTGCAGGACTCCCTCGACCCCAAGAACGCCTACCTAACGTGCGTGGGCGTGTTGGATAACGGGTTGCTCTCGGATATGCGTGGCCTGGTCGGGGCTTAGTCGTCGAGGTTTACCCAGCGCGCGTCGCCATCGCGTCCCCACTCCTTCTTCCAGAGCGGGACGGTGTCTTTGATCCGATCGATCGCCTTGCGGCAGGCCGCAAACGCGTCTTCTCGATGAGCCGCACTCGCCGCCACGCAGACCGCAACGTCACCGATGTCGAGCGCGCCCACCCGATGGACCGCCGCAATCCGAACGCCCGGGTGCTCGGCGACGACGCCTTCGAGCACACGATTCATTTCTTTTTGAGCAAGGGTTTCGTGGGCTTCGTAGTCGAGCCCGGAGACCTCTTTCCCATCGGCGTGGTCACGGACGACCCCATGGAAAATACAAATGCCACCCGCTCCCGGGTGCTCGACCGTTTTGCGAACTTCATCGAGCGAGATTTCCTGGTCGACGACCTTACAAGAAACGCTAGGCGACCCACCGGCCACGGGCGGCAATACATCGACACGATCGCCATCGTGAAGCGCTTGCGCCGCGTCGACAAAATCACCGTTCACCGCCAATCGCATGCGCCCTAGGAGCGGCCCGAGCGAAGGGAAGCGCTCGATGACTGCACTGCGCAACTCGATCTGCTCAACGCTTTCGGGCGCGAACTCGAATGTAGAGCTCCGGCACCCAGCAAGCTCCTTCGCGGCCGCGTAGTAGTGAACGCTCACTTTCATGAGACGGGATCCTAGCAGGCATCGAAATGAGGGCAGCCGGGCCTGGCGTGATAGGGTTCATCACTCGTGGGTGAGTCGGGACTCAAGCTGATTGCGTGGTTGGTTGCGGCGGGCGTGACCGGCGCGACGCTGGCGGCTCCGCAGCCGGTAGACCCGTGGGAAATGCCGAGCCTAGTCCTCGACCGCGCGGCGGCCTCCGATGCAATCAGCCTCGATCAGACACTCGCCGACGAGGTATTCGAGACATCGGAGGCGCAGACGCTTCGGGCGCTGTTCCTCGACCACGGTCGAGCGGAGGCGAATCCCCCGTACGAGCGACTCGAGTTCGACGAGCGGCAGGCAGCGATCTACCGTGCAAACGAAGCGCTCTTCGAGGAGCATGGTGCCGCCGCACTCGGGGCAATGAGAGCCAGTGCCGTCGACGAATTCATGCGCGTGTTGGGCGACGGCTTTCATGACGGGCAGGACGACTACGAGACGGGCGTGCTCGGTGGCATTCGCGCGGTCCTCGAGCGGTACGGCGCAACGCGCGATGGCGTGCTCGTCGCGCCGCCCCTGACCGCGCGCGTGTTCTACAAGGCGCGCTGGAACTCGATTCACCGGCGACCATTCGTCGAGGGTTTCGCCCCAGTCGAGCTCCAAGCCTACTGGGGCTGGCTGGCACTGCATGGTTGGGGTAGCGCCCTCGACGAGCGCGAGGACGCGCTGGTGGCATTTCGTGACGCCGGCGGATTTGGTACGCAGGAGGCCGCTGCCCTTTTTGATTTGCTGGCAGGTCGCCCGGACCGGTCGGCGAGGTCGCTAGAGGCGCTTTATGAGGCGACGGGTGAGCTTCGCTTGCGCAACCTTGCGCTTGGCGCTCTGCACGCCGCCCTTTTACCCGCGAGCGGGCCGTGATACGACACCGACGGGACATGGAGCGGAAAGATTCGAGTCTGATGTGAAGGTCGACCTCAAGAAGAGCCTCTTCATACTTCCCAACCTCTTCACGCTCTCGAGCGTGTTGTGTGGGTACTACGCGATCTTGATCCTCTCGGGTCAGCCGACAGGCGATGATTTCTACCGCTCCGCGATCCTCATCGTCTTCGCGCTATTCTTCGACGGAATCGACGGGCGGGTTGCCCGCCTGACCAAGACGCAGTCGGCGATCGGGGTTCAGCTCGACTCTCTCGCCGACATGATCTCCTTTGGGGTCGCGCCGGCTGTCCTCGTCTACCGCTGGTCGCTCACCGAACTCGGCACCGGCGGCATGCTGGTGGGCTTCGTGTTCGTCGCGACGGGCGCAATCCGGCTCGCGCGCTTCAACGTCGCTTCCACAGGGGACGACGGCCAGCCGCATGCTCCCGCAAAGTACACGCAAGGGCTGCCAATACCAGCCGCCGCCGGCATCTTGATCTCGATTGTGGTGGCGAACCACCTCACCGGGAAGCTGCCTTTTACCCCGATTCTGATCTCCGTTCTCGTGGTCACGCTCTCGGTCTTCATGGTGAGCGCGATGCCCTTCCGCTCCTTCAAAGACCTGAAGCTCAACTGGAGAACGGTGGCATTCATCTCGGTGACAATCTGTGTGACGGTGTGGATTGCTCTGAAGATTCATCCGTCGATGGCGCTCGTTTGGTTGCTCGCGGCCTACGTGGTCATTGGCATCGTCGAGAGCCTGATCGCATTGATGCACAAGGCACGCGCCGGGATCGACAAAGCCAGCGGGCGTTCAACCTAGCCCGGAGCCGGGCTAGTCCTCGTCTTCAGTCCTCGTCTTCAAGGCCGGGGTTCTCGTACACCGAGATGATCGGAACGCCGTCGTAACGAAGCACGAACACCGGCTGCACGCTCCCGTAGGCAACCCAGGCCTGATAGTCGACCTCGTTGAAGTGCGCCTCGTGGTGCACGAGAACGAGATTCGCTGTGCTCATCGACGGGGCGGACCGAATGTTCGACGGGATCAGCCCGTCCCGCTGCATCATCGCCCACGCGCCGGCGGTGGTGTCGCATATCCACACGGACCCCCCGTCGGGAAGCTTCGAGGTGATCCACTTCGCGAGGCTTCCTGAGGTAAAGCCCCAAAACTGCCGATTCATGCCAAGATCGGCTGCGCCGGGGACCCCCCCCGCCACCGCCGTGTAGTGCGACAAACCGAACGGGTGACTGTGAACGGTTTGCGCAACGCCCGGCAAGAGACACAGCGCTGCGAACACCCATGACGGCCATCGAAGGCCCGTCCACACCTCGAGCTCGGCCCGGTCCGAGAGCGCCACGAGACCCCAACCCGCGAAGAGCGCCAAGAAGGGATAAGCAGCGAGCCAGTGCTTCGTCCCGCCAAAGATCGGCGATGACGGGAGCGCGATGGCGAAGAGCGGCGCGAGCATGCACCCAAGCCAGAGCACCTCGGTTCTACGGCCCGTCGCGTCGCCTGGCTTGATTCGCGACGAAGGCCGCAACTCTTCGCGCTGGTGGTAGAGGCCCAGCAGCGAAAGGACGAGCACCGTCAGCGACACGGTAAATAGGGTCATCACGAAAGGTGCCGAGATCGGCAACGGCGGCTCGAAGTAGCTCACACCCAGGTATTCGTAAGTGTAGTGAACGTGTCGAAGGTGGAACGTCACGTAGCCAAGCAAGCGGCTCCAGGTGTCGTGCCAGAGCCACGGCCAAGTCGCGATCAAAACCAAGGGGCCAAGGATCAGCATCGACGGAAGCCACGCGATCGAGGAACGCTCCATCCGTTCCGCACGCGCTTCGTCCAGGCGGATCCAAAGGAAGTGGATCAGAAAGATCGCTGGCAACATCCAGCTGTTGTGTTTCGTTGCCAGAGCAAGGCCGAACGCCAAGCCGACGAAGGGGATCCACCTGCGGTCTGTCAGTGCCCGCCAGTACGCATACGCGGTCAGGGTGACGAAGAACGCGATCGGGATGTCGAAGCACGCGAGATGGCTGTGGTAGAACACGCGCGGCATGGAGGCGAAGGCCAGCGCCGCAAAGACCGCGCCCTGCCGGCGCATGACCGAAGCGCCCCAGGCGTAGATCAGCCACAGCAGAAGCCCCGCCGTGAGCATACCGGGAAAGCGAAATGCCAGCGATTCGCTGGGGAACAGCCCCAAGTGCTTGTGCGCCAGCCAGCTCCACGCGAAGGTGAGCTTCATCCAGGCCGGGTGCTCCCAGTTGTACGCCCAGGCCCGGTCGATGCTCTGGCTCGTGAACGCCACGTTCGGATCGCTGAAGAGCTGGGATATCCAGCCCGCATAGCCCTTGGCCGCGTGAACGTAGAAACTCTCGTCGCGCGACATCGCCAGGTCCGGCGCGGTGGCAACCAGGAGCAGGACGTACGCAATACACAATCCCGCCCCGATGAGATGATCGCGCCCCTTCAAAGCCCTCGCGTCAATCATCGGGTCCGCCCCCCTGAGGCCGACGTGATGCATCGGACACCGCGCTACGCGCCCGTTGTGTGGATGCGGACCAGCAGAAAAGGCGCGCGCTGGGGTCATCAGCCGTGGTTTCGAAACGGACTTCGGCGAGGTCGAGGTCGAGCGCTGAGGTGTCGATGTCGATGCCCGACCAACCGTCACCGTCGTGATGCACGAGCTCTCCCGCCAACTGGTCGTCGATCCACACGCGCAGGGTGACCGGGCCGAGTATTCGTCGGCGTTCGCTGTTGTAGTCGATGCCTCCGCGAACGATGAGACGTTCTCCCATCGCCGCCTCGGGGAATGTCACGCGGACTGGATCGGGGCCGGCGGGATGCTGCCAGATGCAGCGTCTTGGCTGCAGCTCGAGGTCGTTCAGGATAGTCGCCCCGACCCACAGCCACGGGCGACGCGGATCGCAGACGAACCTCTGCCCGGGTGTCATGGGACCGTGGCCGAGACCTCCGCGCAAGGGGCGCGCGGTCTTCCACGGGCAGGCCTGTGAGCCTTCCCTGGCGTCGAGCTCGACGTCCGCGTGCTCGATGTTCTCGACGAAGTCGTAGAGCACCTCGTCGGTCGACACGAGCCACATACGAACGCGGACACCGTCGAAGTGTTCTTCGAGTGCCGGCGGCTCGTCGCGCGTCGTTTCCCCTCGAATGCTGACCTCCCAGACCCGCTCGATGCCCGCGAGATCGCTCAGAGCAGCCATGCGCAAGGACACGAGGTCCCCGAGGTGACTGCGAACGATGGGATCAATCCATGATGGAGCCGCAACGATTCTGTCCATGGGCTCGTAACGCGCGCGGACGAAGGCCGACGCCGCCTCCCACGACTCGTCGCTAGGGATCGCCGCGCGGATCAGCGGATGTGCCACGAGCTCGAACACCGCCAAGCCGGCGATCAACACCCAAACCCACGCAGCGAGACTCAGCTTTCGCCCTGCTTCGGCCACGCCGGACGGATGCTAGCAGGGGTCAGATCATTCCGCAGC
>CBDURI010000045.1:0-13847 GCA_965369435.1 uncultured bacterium | reverse complement strand
TGGAACTCGCGTCCGACCCCGTGCCCGACGTAGTCGCGCACGACCGAGCAGCCCTTCGCCTCGGCGTGCTCTTGAATCGCGGCGCCGATGTCGCCGATCCGTTTGCCGTGCCGCACTTCGGCGATGCCGAGCTCGAGGCAGCGGCGGGCAGTCTCGACGACCAACTTGGCCTCGTCGCTTGGGGCACCGACATAGAAGGTCACGCTGGTGTCGCCGTGGTAGCCGTGCTCCTTCGGCAGATACGTGGTGACATCGACGTTGACGATATCTCCGCGCTCGAGGACCTGGTCCCCTGGGATCCCGTGACAGACGCAGTCGTTGACGCTCGTGCAGACGCTCTTCGGAAAGCCTTTGTACTGCAGGGGCGACGGGTAGGCGTCGCGCGAGACGATGTACTGGTGGACGAACGTATCGATTTCGTTCGTCGCGACTCCCGGGCGGATGATCTCGCCCACCGCCGTCAGGCAGTCCGCCGCCAGTTGGCAGGAAGCCCGCATGTCCTGAAGCATGCGGGGGCTCATGAGCTCGATTGCAGACAAAGGATTCCTCGGGCGCGGGGTCGTAGCGGTTGTAAGACGGCGCCACAAATTGTCGAGTTTGCGCCCTTTGCGACTGGTTTGACCCATCGTCCGGATGGCACTAAGTAGCCGATCCGAGAGGGTTTACAGGGCTTTTTTCATGTCAGACACGTACAACAACGTCCCAATGAGCGATGCGATGGCCGCACGCGCCGCAAAGGAAGAGGCCTTTTGGACGGGGCCCCGGCTCATCGTCCTGAGCTTCGTGACCCTCGCTCTGGCGTTTGCCCTGCTCTGGTCGATGGCCGAGGGCATCATCGGACCGACCCAGCACAACAACGCCACCTACGGCCACGAGCAGCACATGCTGCAGCCGGGCGGCGGTCCGCTCGACTGACTAGAAGTCGAAGTCGAGCTCTTTGGGCTCGTCGTTCCTGAGCGAGTCGTCCTCGCCCGGTTCGAAGGACGCCTCCGAATAGAGATCGTCGAGAGACCATCCGGCCTTGTGATGCCGGCGCAATTCCTCGCGCTCGAACTCGGCCAGGTTCTGATAGCTCTTTGGTCCTCTAGGGCGCATGTCCCCTCCCTTTTTGCCAGCTCGCCAATCTGAGTAGGTATGGCAACTGACTACTTTGTCCTACACTGCAGCACACCCTACCCAGCGGGATCGAGATGGCAAAAAAACAGACGAGATTGAAACCATGCACCGGCGCTGGTAGACGAAATCCATGAGTCGGGTGGTAGCGATCGCCAATCAAAAGGGCGGAGTGGGGAAAACGACAACGGCCGTCAATCTAGGCGCAAGCCTTGCCGTGGCGGAGCAGCGGGTGCTGTTGGTCGACTTGGATCCGCAGGGCAACGCTTCGACCGGGGTTGGGTGCAGTCCGGGCGACGAGGAGCAGGAAGGGTCGTACGAGCTCTTGCTCGGTGAAGTCGAAACCGCCGACGTGATCTACGAGACGGAGATGCCGTACTTGCACGTGATCTCGGCAACCCAGGATTTGGTCGGGGCGGAACGCGACCTCCTTCAAGTCGATGACAGCGCCACGCGATTGCGCGACGCACTCGACGCCGTGCGTGACGACTACGACTTCATCATCATCGATTGTCCTCCGTCGCTCGGCATGTTGACGATCAACGCATTGACGGCGGCGGACATGGTGATGGTTCCACTTCAGTGCGAGTACTACGCGCTCGAAGGCTTGTCGCAGCTCGTGGGGACTATCGAACGCGTCCGCGCGTCGGTCAACGAGCACCTCGAGATTCACGGCGTGCTGCTCACGATGTTTGATTCGCGGAACAACCTAGCCAACGAAGTGGCGGCCGAAGTGCGTCGTCACTTTCGCGTCTACGACACGATCATTCCGCGCAACGTGCGACTTGCGGAGGCTCCTTCTCATGGAAAACCGGTAATTTTGTACGATGCCTCCTCCCGCGGGTCGTACACGTATTTGAATCTGGCGCGCGAGTTGCTCGACGATCTGGAGGCAGCAGCCTAGTGGCGCGAAGACGTTTGGGCCGCGGGTTGGACGGCTTGCTTCCGGCAGCGCCGCCCGCCTTGCAACGCTCCGCGAACAACAATGCCGCCATCGAAGACCTGCACCCCGGGCGCATGCAGCCTCGTGGGCGAATCGGGGCGGAGGGGTTGGCGGAACTGGCGGCGTCGATTCGCGAGCACGGCGTGCTCGAGCCGATACTCGTGCGCAAGCGCCCATCCGGCGGGTTCGAGATCATTGCCGGCGAGCGCCGGTGGCGAGCGGCACAGCAAGCCGGCCTGAAAGACGTTCCGATCTTCTTGCACGACCTCGGCGACGAAGCGGCGTTCGAAGCTGCGCTCGTCGAGAACCTGCAGCGTGAAGACTTGAATGCAATGGAAACAGCGCGAGCCTTTCAACGCTTGGCCGACGACTACGGGCACACGCAGGAACAGATTGCGACCAAGGTCGGTAAGGAGCGTTCGACGGTCGCTAACGCGTTGCGGCTCCTGAAGCTTCCCAAAGACGTCATGGCGCTGATCGAAGACGGCGAGCTGAGCGAGGGTCACGGCCGCGCCCTGCTCTCGGCGCCCAGTGTGTCGAGCATGAAGAAGCTCGCCCGCAGCTCCGTGTCGAAGGGCTGGAGCGTCCGAGAAGTCGAGCGTCAGGCAAGGCGCCTGGCGAGAGGCGATGCCAATCCGGTTTCCGCTAAGAAGGCAGGCAAGAGCACCAACGTCCGTGACCTCGAAAGCCGCCTTTCCCGCGCCCTCGGCTCGTCGACCAAGATCCACGAAAGCGGCAAAGAACGCGGCCAGGTTCGAATCAGCTACTCGAGCTTCGACGAGCTAGACCGCCTCATCGAGAAACTCACCTAGAGGATTCGGGCTTCGGCGGCGTCTACGGTGTTGCTCAGGAGCATGGCGATGGTCATGGGGCCTACGCCGCCTGGGACCGGGGTGATGTACGAAGCGTGTTCTTGGGCAGCTGCGAAGTCTACGTCGCCGGTGAGCGTGCCGTCCTCGAGGCGGTTGATGCCGACGTCGATGACCACCGCGCCGTCTTGGATCCAATCGCCTTTGACGAGGTTCGGACGGCCCGCCGCGGCGATCACGATATCCGCCTCCCGGACTCGGTCGGCTAGGTTCTCCGTGCGCGAGTGCGCGATCGTCACAGTGGCGTGCTTCTCGAGGAGCATAAGCGCGATCGGCTTGCCGACCAACGTGCTTCGGCCGAGGACCAACGCGCGTTTTCCCTTCGGGTCGCAGCCGATGTGCTCGAGCATTTTGATGCAGCCGCTCGGCGTGCATGGGCGCAGCCCTTTACGGCCGACTACCAGGAGCCCCGCATTGAAGGGATGGAGGCCATCGACGTCTTTTGCTGGGTCGATGGCGTCGACGATGATCTGGTCGTGCAGATGGTCCGGCAAGGGCAGCTGGACGAGAATCCCGTCGATGTGATCGTCGCCGTTGAGCTCGAAGATCAGCGCGAGGAGATCGGCCTCGGACGTTTCCGCAGGTAGCCGGTGGACGCGCCCATCGATCCCGGCTTTGGCGGCCGCGCGCTCCTTGTTGCGGACGTACACCTGAGACGCGGGATCCTCCCCGACGAGCACCACGTGCAAACCGGGAGCTCGGTTGTGCGTTGCCCTGAACGCTTCCGCCCTCGCCTTGACCTCTGCCCGCACCTCTTTGGCAAGGGCCTTCCCGTCGATCAACTCAGCCATGGGCGGGGGTCTACCAGGAGCCCCGCCAGTTCTCAAACCAGCAGCTCCCGGTGGAAATCGCGCCTTGGCGTGGTATGCCGCGAGGCCATGTTCGACCCCGTCTCCCCCCAGGTTTCCTTCGCCGAGCTCGACGCGACCCATCTCGCGTTCTGGGAGAGCGCTCGCATTTTCGACAAGACCCTGGAGGGCGGCGACGAGAAGCAGGCCTTCATCTTCTACGAGGGACCCCCGACGGCGAACGGCATGCCCCACCCGGGCCACGTGCTCACGCGGGTCATGAAAGACGTGTTTCTGCGCTACCGGACGATGTGCGGCTATCACGTTCCGCGTCGCGCCGGGTGGGACACCCACGGTCTTCCAGTCGAGGTCGAGGTCGAAAAGGAGCTTGGCATCAGCGGCCGCGAGGCGATCGAAACGTACGGCGTCGAGGCCTTCAGCCGCAAGTGCATCGACTCGGTGTTCAAGTACATCGGCGAATGGCAGAAGATGACGGAGCGGATCGGCTTCTGGGTCGACTTCGACTCCGCGTACGTGACCTTCCACAAGTCGTATGTCGAAAGCGTGTGGTGGGCGCTCTCGGAGATGTTCAACAAGGGGCTGCTCTACCAAGGCTACAAGGTCGTGTGGTGGTGGCCGCAGGGTGGCACGGCGCTCTCTGCCGGTGAGGTCGGACAGGGGTACAAGAAGCTCGATGATCCGTCGGTGATGATTCGCTTCCCCGTAGCGGGTGAGGACAATACCTCGTTCCTCGCGTGGACGACGACGCCCTGGACCCTTCCGTCGAACATCGCGCTCGCTGTCGACGCCAAGACCGACTACGCGACCGTCGAGATCGAGGGTGGCGAACGACTGATTCTCGCGGCTTCGCTCGTGGGCAAGGTGGTGGGGGAGGATGCGACCATCGTGGCGACACGGAAGGGCTCCGAGCTCGTCGGGATGAGCTACGAACCGCCGTTCCGGTATGCCGAGCCTGAAGGCGGTCCCGCATGGCAGGTCGTCGATGCGGACTTCGTTTCGCTCGACAGTGGCTCCGGCCTCGTTCATCTGGCACCGGCCTTTGGCGAGGATGACTTCCGCGTCTGCAAGGACAAGGGCCTCGGTTTTCTCCAACTGCTGAAGCCCGACGGCACCTTCCCGGATGAAGTCACCGATTTCGCCGGCCAGTTCTGCAAGGAAGCCGACCGGGACATCATTCGGAACCTCCGCGCCCGCGAGGTGCTCTTCAAAGAAGAGGTCTACCGCCACGACTATCCATTCTGCTGGCGCGCGATGCAGGACCCGCTCATCCAATACGCTCGCAGGTCCTGGTTCATTCGCACCACGCAGGAGATCGGGCGCGTCAAAGAGAACAACCAAGAGGTGCACTGGGAGCCCGAGCACATCAAGAGCGGCCGCATGGGGCAGTTCCTCGAAGGCAACGTCGACTGGGCGCTATCACGCGAGCGTTTTTGGGGAACGCCGCTGCCGATTTGGAAGAACGACGAGACGGGTGCGGTGGAGGCGGTCGGTTCGGCGGCCGAGATCCTCGAACGAAATCCGGACGCGTTTGCGCACTTTGACGCGGCGAAGGCTGCCGACCCCACGTTGCAGGACCATCTAATGGTTCACAAGCCTTGGATCGACGAAGTGACTTGGACCAAGGACGGTGAGCCCGGAGTGTACCGGCGCGTGCCGGAGGTCATCGACTGCTGGTTCGACTCCGGCTGTATGCCGTTTGCTCAGTGGGGTTTTCCGCACGAGAACCCCGAAGGCTTCGCAGCAACGTTCCCCGCCGATTTCATCACCGAGGCGGTCGATCAGACGCGCGGCTGGTTCTATTCGTTGATGACGATCAGCTCGCTCATGTTCCCGGAGCGCCCCCTTCCCCACCCGTTCAGGAACTGCGTCGTGCTCGGATTGATGACCGATGAGAAGGGCAAGAAGCTCAGCAAGCGCGACAAGAACTACACCGACCCGCTCGTGCTCATGGACCGTGTGGGCGCCGACGCGGTCCGTTGGGCGCTCTATGCCGGAACGTCGCCCGGGCAGAACACCCGATTCTCCGACGCGGCGGCTACGGACGCGGTTCGCGAGTTCCTTCTGAAGATCTGGAATGTCTACAGTTTCTTCGTCACCTACGCGAACATCGATGGCTGGACGGCCGCCGACGAACGCCCCGGGCTCGAGGAGCGTCCCGACATGGATCGCTGGGTGCTCGCCGAGCTCGATGCGACGGTCCGGGCGGTTCGAGATGAGCTCGACACGTACAGGAGCCACATGGCGGTGAGGCGTCTGCTCGGCTTCGTCGACGGGCTGTCGAATTGGTATGTCCGCCGGAGCCGCGCCCGCTTCTGGGCTTCCGATGATTCCGCCGACAAGCGCGCCGCGTTCAGCACCCTCTACGAGGTGCTGGTCGACCTCACCAAGTTGGCCGCACCGTTCATCCCCTTCATGACCGAGACCCTGTTCCAGAACTTGGTTCGCAAAGACGATGCGTCGGCTCCTGAATCGGTCCATCTGGCCGCCTTTCCCGAGCCGGACGCCGCGCGCGTGGACGACGAGCTCCGTCGGACGATGGAACGGGTTCGCAACGTCGTAACACTGGGGCAGCGCGTTCGAAACGAAAACAAACTCAAGGTCCGGCAGCCGCTCGCCGAGGCGATTGTCGTCGTCGCCGACGACACGGAGCGGCAGGCTATCGACCGGTTCGCGAGCGCGATTCGCGAGGAGCTCAATGTGCGCGAGCTAGGATTCACTCAGGAACCGCACAAGTACGTCGAGTTCGAGCTCGTGCCAAACTTCCGCGTTCTCGGGCCGAGGCTCGGCAAGCAAGTCCCCGCCTGCAAGAAGGCGCTCGCCGAAGCGGATGGCTCCGCGCTCTACCTCGAGATGGAAGAGAACGAAAAGATCATCGTCGTGCTGCCGGACGGGCCGATCGAGCTCACCCGAGACGAGGTCGAGGTGCGATTGAGCGCGCGCGAAGACTTCGCAGCGGCATCGGGTGCGGGCCAAGTCGTCGTGGTCGACACGCGCGTCAACGACAGCCTCCGCCGCGAAGGCCTGGCCCGCGAAGTGATCAATCGCATCCAGCGAGCCCGCAAAGCCATGGACTTGGCCTACGAGGCCAGAATCGAGGTCAGCTGGAACGCGGACGGGGCACTGGCCGAAGCGATCGAAGAACACGCGCAACGCATCGCCACCGAAACCCTCGCCTCCAGCTTCGCCCAGGGCGGCGCCGACACCAGCAGCGAGCACGACACCGAGATCGAAGCCACCCGGCTAGGTCTCGAGATCACCCAAGCGTAGCGGCATCCACGCCGGCACAGTCACTGTTTTAGCGGGGACTGCCCGCCCGCTTCTCACGGCGTCCGTCGACGAAGCCTTCGATGAGAATCAGCACAACACCGATGGTGATCCATGCGTCGGCGACATTGAACGTTGGGTACGCCCAGCGGTCGTTGAGATGAAAACGGACGAAGTCGACGACGTAGCCTAGCCGCACGCGGTCCACGAAATTTCCGGCGGCGCCCGCGATGATCAGCGGAACGCTGATGGCGAACAAGGTGCCCCCGCGACCGGTGACGAACATCCACAGAAGCAGGATGACGGCTCCTGCGGCCGCGACGTAGAACACGCCCTTGCGAACCAGGGTTGGCATATCGCGCATGAACCCAAAGGCCGCCCCGCAGTTCTCGGCGTATCGAAACTCGAGATAGCCCTCGATCAGGACCACCGGCGGCCGCTGGGCCCGCTGGGTCTGGATTCGGCCGTAGTCATTGGGCTGGCAGACTGGGTCCGAGGCGAGCGGCGAAGGCTGAGACAGGCGGTCGAGTGCCCAATGCTTGCTGCCTAGGTCCGCGGCGGTGAGAAGCGCGGCGGCCGCCAAGCAGAGGATCAGGGCTTTTCGGGAGCGGGGTGTGGGAGTCACGGCGGGCGACTCTAACAGTTGGATTTCGTGGGTCAAATCACCATTGAGCATCCGGCTGAGACGCTGTGACACATTAGTCGTAGCGAGACTGGCTGCAATAAAAGCTCATAATTACGGGTATTTACGCAATTGTGATACAATCGTGACACAAAATCTCTGGCGTCTGTATCACGTTGTGTTACAGATAGGCCATGAGCGACGGAGACGACAAGAAGAGCCGCACCGATGGCAGGAAAGAACGGGTACTGCATACCCGCGTCCCGGCCGTGCTCGAGCAGGAGCTCAAGCGGGTCGCGAACGCCTGGCGGGTTCCCGTGTCCAACGTCGTTCGCGCGCTCCTCGAGGACGCTCTCGACACGCTCGAGCATCTGAGCGGAAGCTCGGAGACGCCGGAGCCAGCAGAGGAGCAGGCACCCGTCGTGGCTCCTCTCGACGGCGCAGTCGGCGTGACGCCGATCACTCTCGTCCACGACGCTGTCTGTGGCGTGACCGGCGAGAAGCTCCCCGCCGGGTCCGAGGCCTACATGGTCCTCTTCGATGACCCCGGCCGAAAACTAATTACGGGCAGGGACGCCCTGCCCCGCGCATCGACACCCAACCAGGAGAAAGCCGATGACTGAGCAAGAACAAATCCAAGCCACCATTGAAGAAAACGTCAACGCAGCTGTCGAGCAGGTCACCAAGACCGCCGAGAGCGTCACCACGCTGGGCCGCAAGGTCACCGGCCTGTGGCTCGGCGTCTCCCGCACGGCGATCGAAGCCGCTGCCACCACCCTTACGAGCACATCTGAGATGATCAGCAGCCTCGCGGGGTCGATGGGCGAGCTTTCTGACCGCGTCGACGGCTCCAAGAAAAAAGCTTGATCCCAAGCCGACGGATCGTCTTACGGTCCGTCGGCTGTCTCTTCTCAGGTCTCAGGTCGCGTCGGGCAAGCCCCGGCAGGTTTTTACGGGGCGTGAGAGAGCCGACGCTCTTCGCGCAAGTGACGGAAGGCGTTGATGCCCCAGCGGGTGATGAAGTACAAGGGTAGCCCGAGGAACAGGCCGCACACCAGCGCGCCCATCCAAAGCTCCCCGCCCGTGCTGGCCAAGAGCCTACCCGTATCACTCCAGAATTCGGCGTCGAGCAGACGCTCGACGCCATCGTGCTTGAGCGCCCGGCCGGTGTTGCCGAGCCAGGTCTTGATCGTGGCGCGTGTGACTTGCTTTTCCGGATGCAGCACGGCCGCGCCGACCGACCATGTCGCGTAGTAGAGCGGCACGGCGGTAAACGGATTGCTGATGAACAAGATCGGAATGCCCGACAGCTTGTTGGCGCGAAGGAGCGCGGCGATCAACAGGTACAACACGATCTGAAACCCGAGGGTCGGCGTAAACGCGATCATCGAGCCGATGAACACGCCCCACGCGATGCGGTGGGGAGTATCATCGAGGTGCAAAATGTTGTGGAAGACGATCTGCTGGAGACGTCGCCACAGCTCTCTTGGCGTCATGTGGAGTCACCCCAGGCGCCACCTCCCGGTGTTTCGACGCGCAGGACGTCGCCCGCCGAGACCTCGACGGTGACGCGATGCGCGAGCTTCTTGCCGTTGAGAAGGTTCATTCCACGGGCTCCGGGACCGCCGCCGCGCATACCATAGGGGGGAACGATACGCCGCTCGGAGAGCACGGAAACCCGCATTGGCGCCAAGAATTCGAGCTCGCGAATCAAGCCGTCACCCCCGGCGTGCGCGCCCGTCCCACCCGAGCCGGGCCTGAGCTCGAATCGACGAACCCTTATTGGAAACCGGGTTTCGAGGACCTCTGGGTCCGTGCACTTCGAGTTGGTCATATGGGTGTGCACGCCCGAGGCGCCCGGTTGGCGTTCGGTCGCCCCTGCTCCGCCCCCGAGGGTCTCGTAGTACGCGAAGCGATCGTCCCCGAAGGTAATATTGTTCATGGTTCCCTGGCTTGCTGCGGCGAGACCGAGCGCGCCGAATAGAACATCTACGATGCGCTGCGAGGTTTCGACGTTGCCACCCGCTACCGCGGCATCGGAGTCGGGCGAAAGGAGCGACCCTTTCGGGATCCGAACGGTGACCGGGCGCAGACAACCGCTATTGAGCGGGATCGGTTTGCCGACCAACACGCGTAGAACATAGAGAACGGCGGCCATGGTGACCGCCTGCGGTGCGTTGAGGTTGTTGCTGAGCGCGCCGTCCGTTCCCTCGAAATCGATTTCCATCGTAGAGCCGCGGACGGTGATCCGCACCGCAATGCGCGCCCCGTCGTCCAGCCGATCCTCGAACGTATGCTGGCCATCCGGTAGGCGTTCGATCGCGCGCGCCGTCAACTCGGCCGCGTTGTCTTGGATGTGTTGCATGTATGCGGCGACGACCTCGATCCCGTAGCGCGCGACAAGCTCGTCGAGTAACTGCGCGCCCTTCTCGTTGGCCGCGATCTGCGCCTGCACGTCAGCGATATTTTCTCGAGGGTTCCGCGCCGGGTACGGGCCACCGGTCAACACCTCGAGGAGAGCGGCCTCTGCGAAAGTCCCGTTTCGAACGACTTCGAGGTTCCGCAGAACGACCCCTTCTTCCCGAAGCGTGGTCGAGAACGGTGGCATCGAACCCGGTGTCAGGCCTCCGACATCGGCGTGGTGTCCACGCGACGCGACGACGAAACGGAGCGCACCAGCGTCGTCGTGCACAGGGGTCACAACCGTAATGTCCGGAAGGTGTGAACCGCCCCCCGCGGGATCGTTGGTGACGAATACCTGCCCCGGCGTAGTGGCCGGATGCGCAGCAAGGACTGCGCGCACCGACTCCCCCATGGCTCCTAGGTGCACCGGAATGTGGGGCGCGTTGGCCACGAGGCCTCCATCCGCGTCGAACACCGCGCACGAGAAATCGAGGCGATCTCGGATGTTGGTGCTCATCGCGGTCCGTTGCAGGACCACCCCCATCTGCTCTGCGATCGACTTGAATTGGTTGTTGAATACCTCGAGCAGGACGGGGTCGACCCGCGCGTCGGCGGCTTCCCGCGGGGCGTTGGCTTCGGTGTCTCGGAGGAGCAGGTAGCCGCGCTCGTCGCGAATGGCAGTGAAACCTTCGTCGATCACGATGGTTCCAGTGGCGTCCAGCACCAGCGCAGGTCCGCGAATCCCGACGTCGATAGGGAGGTCCTCGCGGCGGTAGACCGGCGCTTTCACCAACGCTCCACCCGACCAAAGCGTTGCAGTGCGTACGGGCTTGCCGGAGCCTGGCTTCGCCGGGGGGAGCGCCGGCTTGCTGCCGCTCAGCTCCACTGTGACGCGAAGCGTGGCCGCCTCGATGGGGTGCTCGCGCCGGACGTATCCGAACTCGCGCCGATGAGACGCCTCGAACGCCACGCGCATCGTGTTCGAGTCGCTCCAGTCGACCGCCAGCGCCGTTTCTGTGCCCCGGTAGCGAAGCGCAATTTGTCGACGGATGCGCCATTCGGAGCCAGGCCCGGAGTCCTTTTCGAGCGCGGCACGTCCCGAAGCCTCGAGCTCCATGAATGCGGTCTGCCATCGTTCAGGCAGCGGTTGTTTCAAACTCGCCCGCCCTGCGTCTCGCTCGCCATGCCATTCGAAGTTGGCAACTCCCATTCCGAATGCCGACAGCACGCCCGCGTACGGATGGAACACCAGACTTCGTATCCCCAGTCGGCGCGCAATGAGGCACGCGTATTGGCCGCCTGCGCCGCCGAAGACGACCATGCCGTGCGTACGCACATCATGCCCGCGGCCGACCGATACCTTTTGAATTGCGGCGGCCATGTTCTCGACGGCGACACGCAGGAAGCCATGCGCGACCTGGGAGGAGGTTCGCTCGACACCTGCCTCCCGAAGGGACTCCACGATCTCATTCAGCTTCTCGAGAGGCCTTTGTTCGTCGAGGGCAAAAGGGAATCGGTCGGCCGCTATGCGCCCCAGACAGAGCGCCACATCGGTCAGCGTGAGATCGCGTCCATCGGGGTTCCCGTAGCAAAGCGGTCCGGGGTCTGCCCCGGCGCTTTGGGGACCCACCGTCATGCGTTGCCCTTCGAGCGTGCAGATCGAACCGCCTCCTGCGGCGACGGTATGAAGCTCGATCATTGGCGCGCGGATCCGGATTCCGCCAATCTGGCTTTCGAATACCCTTGCCACCTCGCCGTCGTAACGCGATACGTCGGTGGACGTTCCGCCCATGTCGAAACCGATCACTTCCGCGAGACCGAGCTCTGCGGCGACCGCACCTGTGGCGACGACGCCGGCGGCTGGCCCCGAAAGCACCGCATCGCGTCCGATGAAGTCCGATGCATCGACCAACCCGCCGTTGCTTTGCATCATTCGTAGGCGACCAACCCCGAGCTCTTTTTCGAGCTCGGTCACATAGTGCGTGAGCAACGGCGTGAGGTACGCATTGGCCACCGCGGTATCCGTGCGGCCAAGCAGCCCGATCTCGTTTGAGATGTCGCTGGACACCGAAACGTGCGAGAAGCCTGCGTCCGTCGCGATCGCGGCCACTCGATGTTCGAGGCCGCCGTCGCGGTACGCGTGGATCAGCGCGACTGCCACCGATTCGGCGCCTCGACCGCGTGCCTCTTCGAGGGCGAGGCGGAGCGCCGCCGCGTCGAGGGTCTGAAGGAGCGAGCCATCGGCGGCCATCCGGGCACCCACCTCGATGACCGCGTCGGCGAGCGGCGCCGCTTTCTCGATGTCGAGCGCAAATAGTTCGGGTCGCGTCTGATCGCCGAGCAGGCTCAAGTCCCCGAGCCCTTCGTTCGCGACCAGGACGCAGCGGCAGCCGTCACGCTCGAGTAAGGCGTTGGTGGCGAGTGTGGTGCCCATCCGCACCTCGCTCGGAGGAATGGGCTCGTGTGGCCCAAGGCCCAGCAGAGCGCGGATGCCCTCGAGCGGCGCCCCGTCCGAGGAGAGGACCTTGGTCACCCGGAGGGCGCCCGTGGCGGTGTCACGATGGATGCAGTCCGTGAACGTCCCTCCACGGTCGATCCAGAACTGGTGCCGGGGGGCTGGCCGTGCCATCGAGCTATGCATCGAAGCACGGCCGCCGACGGGGTCAAGAGATACGCTACGATCGGCCCCTCGGCGTGCAAGGCCCACCCGAATAGCTTACAAGAACACCACAAATGGCCCTTCCGACCCCGACCGACTGCAATTTTCTGGTTTTCAAATGAGTTTCCTGGACTTATACAGGCCAGCAAGTCAATGAATCTGAGGACCATGGACACGGAAGAATTCACTGTTTCGTCCGTGATACCTGCGAGCCCAAACCGTATTTATTCCGCGTGGATGGACGAGCGCCATCACACCGCGTTCACGGGTGCGCGGGCTACGGTGGATCCCTGGGTAGGCGGCCGGGTCGTGTCGGACGATGGTTTCATCGATGCGACGCACGTCTACCTGGTGACGGGTAGTCGGATCGCAATGACCTGGCGGACCCGGGATTTTCCCAAGGGTTCCAACGACTCGCATGTGGATATCACGTTTGAGCCCGTGGCTGGCGGGACCAAGATTGAAGTCACCCAAACCAAGATCCCTCCGGGCCTCGGAAAAGCGTGCGAGAAGCTCTGGAAGAAGCTCTACCTCGACTCGATGATCAAGTACTTCGGCGAGCCGGAGGCCATGCGGGCCGCGTACAAGGCCGCGAAGAAGGCCGGGCATCTGCCGCTTTCTGGCATCAAGGCGAGCCGACCGGCGCCGCGTCGGCCGTTCGTTCCGCCTTCGCAGCTTCCGGTCGAGGAGCCGGACGAAGACGAGGAGGAAGAGGAGAAGCCCAATAAGACCCGTAAACGCGTCGAGTCCAAGACGATCGACCTGCGGGAGCTCGCGCGGGCGCAGGCCGCTGCGCGCAAGGAGGCGGTGAAGCGGAAGGGTGAGATCAAGAAGAAGGCTGACGCCGTGCGCCGGTTGGCCGAAGCCGCCAAGAAGAAGGTCGAGGCCAAGAAAAAGGCGGAGCTGCTCAGAATACAGAAGGCCGAAATCAAGCGAAAGGCCGCAGAGAAGAAGAAGGCGGAGCTCGAAAAGAGGCAGGCTGCTGCGCAGAAGAAGGCTGAGGCCAAGAAGAAGGCCGACGCGCTGAAGCAGAAGAAGGCGGCCGCGAAGAAGAAAGCCGACGGGATCAAGCGCAAGAAGGCGGCCGCGAAGAAGAAGGTAGCCGCGAAGAAGAAGGCGGCCGCGAAGAAGAAGGTAGCCGCGAAGAAGAAGGCGGCCGCGAAGA
>CBDURI010000044.1:0-13878 GCA_965369435.1 uncultured bacterium | reverse complement strand
CTTCGTTGGCACGGGAGGAGATGCCGGCGATGACGGGAAGGACGGCGCCGGGGTATGCCTCGGCGGCAGGATCGTCGGCGTCAAGCAGGTCGCCGGGGTCGCTGTAGTCGACGACGAGCACGCTGCTGTCCATGGCGCTGACCGCGTAGAGGTAGCGCTCGGTAGCGTCCCGTTTGTCCGGATCCGATGTCTTCGGGACGAAGGGCGTGACGTCGACGTCGGTGGTCGGCGTGCCCGTGACAATCGGCTTTAGCTCCCTGGCCCCGTCGGTGAACAGGCTGAAGCGATGGATCACCGGCTGGTTCGCGTCGGCGACGAGCAGTACGTCGTCCGTGAGGTCGTCTTCGAGGCCGTAGTCGATGGCGAGCGCTACCGGACTGGGCCCGGGCACTGCGCCGTCAACGCAGGGCGTAGTCGTCTCGACGGTCTTGATGAACCGGCCGGACCGATCTCCGAAGTCTTCCGGGCAGATGCGATGGTAATCGTCCGCGTCCGACGGGGGCGGGACGACGAGTTCCACCGATGCGCAGTCGTATGTGTCGAGCTTGATCAACTTCGGCGGCTCCATGAAGCCGTGCCGATCCCCGTTTTGCTCGTCTTTGATGATGCCGATCTTGATTTGGGCGATCCGACCGAGTTCAGGAATGGCCGCGTACAAATAGCGGTACTCGACGGTGCTCTTGGCGCCGATGACAGGGGCACCCGGTATGCCACCCTCGGTGATGGAAACGTAAGACGCGCTTTCGTGCAGCGCTAGGTCCGTGGGCCCGGCCTCGAAGCGGACCTGCTGGGTCGGGAAGTCGGACTCACCGGTGATGACGGCGTCCGTCGGAATGGCCTGCACACTCTTGGGGCTGAAGCTGCTCACGTAGGTGTAGCTCGGCTCGAAGGGGGAGATCTGAATGCCTGTCGGTTGCTCCCCGACCCGCAGCGCGGTGACGCCCGGGACAGTGCGGTTGGTGTCCAAGGTCAACGAATTGGTGAAGCTAACGACGGCCACCTCTCCCGTTTGGGTTTGGGTTACCGCGCCCAAGAACTGGGCCGTGACTTCGGGTGCGAAAATAGTTTCGGCGGTGCAGAGCCCCGTCGGCAGAATCGCTCTGAGATCGAAGAGATTGCCCGTGATGAGCTCCAGATCCGCACACAGGAACTGGATCTTCGCGGGACGGTTCAAGGACGACAGGACGACGTTGTTCGCGTTGCCCGTGCACGAGGCGAGCAAGAGCGCGCACGCGATGCTGGCGAAGAAGCGCATCATCGGGGAAGCTCCGACACGGGTTGCGGTAGACCGACGAGCCCCAGCAGCTGCGGCGAGCACTCTTCGGGGCCAGTGGCGCCGCCGTCGAGGCACGCGATGAGGGGCCGCAAGTCGGCGACACGAAGGACCGAGGTGCTGAAATCGGCGATGTACATGAGCAGCCGTGGCCCATCGATGACGAACTCGAAGGCCCCGCTGATGTTCGTCAGAATGGTGATCCCCTGGAGCCGGTCCGCGTCGATGACCTGCACACTCCTCGAGAGGAAGCAGCTCACGAACGCCAACAGCGCGGGGCCCTCATCGGTGGGAACCTCGGCAACTTGGATGCGCGACGGGTCACGGCAAGTGGGGACCTGAGCGACCATGTTCAAGTCTCCGCCTGCGACGTCGCTGCGGGCAACGACCAAAGCTTCCGGCGAGCGTGAAACGATGTACGCGAGGTTACGGCCGGGTCGCGGGTCGAAACGGATGTCGCGATTGCTGACGCCGGTGTCGAGGCCGGACACGCGGAGCGCCCCTGCGTCAAACAGATAGCTCTGCGTCGGGTCCCCGTCGATGCCGATGCCGAGCCGGACGATCGCTGCGATCTCCGCGCTCGGAATCCACGCGCGCTTGGCGCCGGGCTCGTACGTGATCGTGACCTGCTCGGGGGCGAGCTCATCGACCGTAGCCGCGAGGCGCGGGCGTTTCTGAGGTTCGGGCCCTCCAGCGCGGAACTGGTCGAAGAACATGCTCGCCTTGCCCTCGCGGTGCGCCATCAGGATGTAGTCGCCACGAAAGTCTGGATTGTCCGGGTCGTTCGGGGGGGCGAAATCAGCGGCGAGGTCTCCCACGAATATGTCTACCGGGTCGTTGGGCAAGACGATGGGGAAGTCGGGGTTGACCAGCTCGGCGCTGCCGGACCTGTACGGGGCGGTGCACGTATGCCGCGTTCCGAATCCTCCTCCGCAGTTGAGCTGACCCTCTTCGTTGACGTCGATGTAGGTGAGATTGGCGTCGCTCCGAACGGGCACGTACACCCGCCGCCCATCGGTGGCGAGAGCGAGCCCATCGGAGAAGGACCCGATTACGACCTCGCCCGGGATCAGCCCTTCCACCGGGACGATCCGCAGGGCGGCCCCCGGGTCACGGAAACGGAGGTCGGCTGGAACCACGGTGCACCGGTCGAAGGGGACGGGCACACACTGGTCCAGAGGACCGTCGTCGGGGTCGGGCGGGGCCAGCGGCTCGCATTGGCAAACTGGAGTGTTGATGTCGCCCTCGAAGTCGTTCTCGAGGCATCTGCGGCGAATACCCTGTGGGACCGGTGAGCAGTTGAAATCCGTCGCCGGGTCACAGATGCAGGACGGGTCGTTGACGTCGCCGTCGTAGTCGCTGGCCAGGCATTCCGGAGTGCGCCAGGCGCTCACACAGCCGGTGTTGATCGCCTCGACCATCTTGTCGAGGTCGTAGGATTGAACGTTCCCGGAGTTGTACTGGAGCGCGAAGTTCGAGCTGGTGACGTACACGAACTTCGGCCTGCCCTCGGCGTCTTGGTCCAGCGCGAGCTCGATCGCGATCGGGAACGACATCAGCCCCGCGGGCAGCGGGTCTCCATCTGTATTGATGCAGCCGGTCGAGACAGTCCCGGAGATAAGCAAGAACCCCAAAGCGAAGCCGATCGCAGCGCCCTGCGGGCCAAATCGAGACCCCATGGAGCGCCACCCTAGCCGTTCACCCTACCGGGGGCAACTGGCAGCGAAGTCCACTATTTCCAGGGATCGAGGATGGCCTGGTCGCGCTGAGGCGAGGGCTTGGTGCGGTGTCGAGAATGCCGCCGGAGCCGCTTGGCGCGAGGGGCTTTGGTTTCGACTTCCGGGTCGCCGGATGCTGCGGCCGCGGGTTGCTCGGCATCGGGTTCCGGCCCGGGGGGCGGCGCGAAGCTTCCAAGCTGGATCGCCGTGTCCACGTCTGTCATGGGGTGGGTATAGGCATCCGCGGCGAGCGTTCCGACCAACGCCAGCAAGGCCATTGCGAGCCCTCCGAGGTAGATCGGCGAGACCGCTCGGCGCGCGGGAGCCGGCGGCCGGGTCGGCTTCAGCGTGACCGTGTCCGGTCCGACTGGCTGCTGACCTGTATGGATGCGCTGAAGGTCCGCCTCGATGTCGTGCATGGTCTGGTAGCGCTGCTCCGGCTTCTTTTCGAGACAGCGCATGATGAGTTGTTCGAGCGGTTCAGAGATTTGGGGAACGCGGACCTTCGGTGGAATCGGGTCCTCGTACATCTGCTTGGTGAGAATGCCCATCATCGTGTCTGCATCGTGCGGCACGTGACCGGTGAGCATCTCGTACAGCAACACGCCGAGTGCGTAGATGTCGGTTCGATGGTCGACGCCGTCGCCTTCGCATTGCTCGGGCGACATGTAGTGGGGCGTGCCCAGCACTTCGCCGTCGCGGGTGAGGCGCTTCGGTCCGTTGGCCACCTTGGCGATGCCGAAGTCGAGGACTTTTACGAAATCTTCCGTGTCGTTGCGCTGAATGAGGAACACGTTCTCGGGTTTGAGGTCCCGATGGACGATTCCCGCATCGTGCGCAGCACCGAGCGCTCGGCACAGCTGGACGGCGATGTGAATCGCGCGACCTTCAGGCATGCGCTGGGCCACGTCGAGCGCGTCGATGAGGTCGAGGCCTTCGAGGCACTCCATCACGAAGTACGTCGATCCATCCTCCAACTCGCCAAAGTCGTGGATGTCGACGATGTGCTGGTTGCCGATCCCGGACGCGCTCTCGGCTTCGCGCCGAAAACGTGCCAGCACCTCGGGGTCCTTGGTGTTCTCCCGTCGAAGCACCTTGATCGCGAGCGGCTTGTTGAGGCGGGTATGGGTGACCCGATAGACCAACCCCATGCCGCCTTGCCCAAGCAGCGCTTCGACCCGGTACCGCTGATCGATCGTCCGGCCGAGCAACCCCTCGGGCGTCTTCGAGACTCCGGAGTGAGGCGCGCTCACCTCCGAGTCCTCAAACCCTCTCGCACCATCTGACATACAGCTCTGTCGCAATCTTCCAGGAAACTACATTCCAACATGCCCGGCGCCTCCCAGCAACCGCAAACACCCGAAAAAGGGCGGGCAGTCCCTTTTTTCGAAGAGATTTAGCGCCTAAGTCGCGCTTGGGCGGCGGCTAGGCGGGCGCCTGGGAGCTGGGACAGCGGCGCAGAGACGAAGTCGAGGCCCAGGCGCTCGCAGGTGGCAATCGAGGCGGGGCTGCCGCCCTGGTCGCCGCAGAGGCCGGCGACGAGGTCCGGGCGGACCGCCTTGGCGCGCTCGAGGGCCATTCCGATCAGCTCGGCGACGTGCTCGTCGAGGTCCGTGAAGGGGTCGCGCGCGAGCAGGCCGAGGCTGTTCATATAGGTGGGCAAGAACCGGCCCGCGTCGTCCCGGCTGATGCCGAGCGTGGTTTGCGTCAGATCATTGCCCCCGAACGAGAAGAAATGTGTGTACCGGGCCAGCTCGCCGGCGATGAGGCACGCTCGCGGAAGCTCGATCATGGCTCCCACCCTGCAGGTGAAGAGGCTCGTCGGCTCGGCGAAGACCTGCTGCCGGACGTCGTCCAGGACGGCGCACAACGCTTCGACCTCCGAGGCGAACGCCACCATCGGGATCAGGACCTCGAGCTCGACGGGTGCGCCCCGACCCGTGCACTCGCGGGCCGCGAACAGCATGGCCCGCAGTTGCATGTCGTAGAGGCCGGGGACGGTCAGGCCTGCGCGCACACCGCGATGACCGAACGCTGGGTTGGATTCGCGGTGCCGCTCGGCGGCTTTGGAGACCTCCGCCAACTCGAGCCCGAGCGCGTTCGCGATCGTTTGCAGCGACTCTTCGTCTTGCGGGAGAAACTCTTCGAGCGCGCGGTCGAGGAGGCGAATCGTGACCGGGCGTCCCTCCATCGCTTGAAAGATCTGGACGAAGTCGTCCCTTTGCGCGCGCTCGAGCTCCGTCAGCCATCGGTTTCGCTGCTCGTCGTCCACTGCGAGCAGCGCGCATCTCATCGCGAACAGCCGATCCTGTGCGAAGAACATCCGCTCGGTCCGGCACAGACCCACGCCTTCAGCTCCATAGCTCAGCGCTGCGCGTGCCGCTTGCGGTGTGTCGGCTTCCGCGTACACGCGCATCCGGCGAATCTCATCGGCCCAGGACATGAGCTCGTGAAGCTCGTCGACGGTCGTGGAGGCGATGACGTCGAGCGCACCGAGGTAGACGTTGCCAGTCGACCCATCGAGGGTGAGCAAATCACCCTCCCGCAACGCCTCTGACGAACTCTGGCCATCGATGTGCACGGTGCGCTTTTGGAAATCGATCCGGAGCCCGCCAGAGCCCACGACACAGCACTTCCCGAGCCCCCGCGCAACGACCGCCGCGTGAGAGGTCATCCCGCCCGTCGCGGTGACGACTCCCTTCGCGGCCTTCATTCCATGAATGTCTTCCGCGCTGGTCTCCTGTCGCACCAGGATCACTTCCTGACCTTCGGCAACCCATCGGACCGCATCATCGGCGTCAAACACGATTCGCCCGGACGCCGCGCCCGGGCTCGCGGGCAGCCCCACGGTCAGCGGCTCGATCCCCCGCGCGCTGAGCTCGGATGGCGCGGGAAGCCGAGCTCGCAGGAGTTGCTCGAGGGAGCGAGCGTCGACGCGGAGCAAAGCTTCGTCCTTGGTAAGGACCCCTTCACTCACCATGTCGACAGCGACTCGGACCGCGGCGTGCGCCGTTCGCTTTGCAGTGCGGGTTTGCAGTAGATACGGGTGCCCGTCTTCGATGGTGAACTCGATGTCCTGCATGTCTCCGAAGTGGCTTTCGAGGGTCGCGCAGTAGTCGGAGATCGCGTCGAAGGCTTCGGGGAGCGACGCTTCGAGGGTCGCCGCCTCCTTGCCCGGCGCCGCTGCGCCGGCGGTGAGCGCGACCGGCGTGCGGATCCCGGACACGACATCTTCGCCCTGGGCGTTGGACAGGAACTCGCCGTACAGCTGTTTGTCTCCGCTGGAGGGGTTGCGCGTGAAGGCCACGCCCGACCCGCTTCGCGGTCCCGTATTGCCGAAGACCATCGCCTGCACCGTGCATGCGGTGCCGGTGCTGTGATCGATCCCCTGCATGCGCCGGTATCGCACCGCACGCGAGTTGTCCCACGAAGCGAACACGGCCCCGATGGAGTCCCAGAGCTGAGTGTTGACGTCCTGCGGGAAAGGCGTGCCTGACGTGTCTTCGATGAGCGCCAGATACGACGCTACGAGCTGCTCGAGCGCGGTCACCGGGAGCTCGGAGTCGAGCATGCGCGGCTGCCGGAGATCGGTCTTGAGGTCGCTCAAGAGATACTGGAAGCGGTCCCCGCCGATGCCGCGGACAACTGTCCCGTACATCTGCAGCAAGCGACGATAGGCGTCGAGGGCGAAGCGTTCGTCGCCGTAGTGGGCAGCAAGGCCGCCGAGCGACCGGTCGTTGAGGCCGACGTTGAGAATCGTATCCATCATGCCCGGCATCGAGACCCGCGCGCCCGAGCGGACCGACAGGAGCAGGGGGTTGTCGGTGCCCCCGAATCGCTTCCCGAGCCGCTCCTCGACAGAGCGTAGGGCCCCGGGGACGGCGGCGTCGAGCCCCTCAGGCAACACGCCGTCGTCCCGATATCGTTTGCCGACCGCGGTCGTGATCGTGAACCCCGGGGGCACCGGGATCCCGAGCGCGGTCATCTCGTGGAGGCCGGCCGCCTTCGTTCCGAGGAGTGGCAGGCGGACGTCCGAGTCCAGCACTGCGTCAAGCGGATACAGAAGGGTCACGGCCTTGCAACTTTGTCCCAAGGTGGTGGAAGTGCGCAATGGCGTTGACCGTGTCCGCGATTTCTCCGAGCAATCGTAGGCGATTCTCCCGGACGCCGGGGTCGTCGACCATCACGAAGACCTCTTCGAAGAAGCGATCGATGGGTGCTCCGAGCTCTTTGGCGACGAGCCTCAGTGCGTCGGCGTAGCGGCGTTCGCCTGTTGCCTCGCGGATCTGGTCGCGAACGGTCTCGAACCGTTGGGCCAGGGTGGTCTCCGCGCCTGTTTCGAGAAGTGCAGCGTCGATCGGGCCTCGTGCGCTCTCCTTCGTGATGTTGAACGCGCGCTTGAACGCGACGGCAAGGGCCTCGAACTCGGGAGCAGCGCGCACCTCGGAGACCGCTTCGACGCGACTCTGCAGGTCACGCAGCGAGGCGCCGTCCCACGCGCCGAGGCAAGCGTCGACGACGTCGCCTCCGTGCGCGTCTTTGAGCATCGCGCGGATGCGAGCGCGGAAGAAGCTTTCGAGGGACGCCCGGACATCGTCCAGCGACGTGAGCTCGGCGTCGCCCGCGTACGCGGCGTGCGCTTGGTCGAGAAGCTGACGAAGATCGACATCGATGGGCCCTTCGAGCGCGATGCGAATGATGCCGAGTGCCGCGCGACGAAGCGCGAAGGGATCCGCCGAGCCGCTCGGGACCAAGCCGATTCCGAAGCAACCGACCAGGGTGTCGATGCGGTCAGCTACGGCGACGACCGCGCCGACGAGTTGGTCGGGGACGACGTCATCTGCGCCTTGGGGTCGGTAGTGATCGCGAATCGCGTCCGCAATGGCTGGATCGATGCCCTCTCGCATCGCGTACCATCGGCCCATTTCACCCTGTAGCTCCGGGAACTCGAATACGATGAGCGTCTCGAGATCGGCCTTGCACAGGCGCGCCGCCTCGACGCAGGCCGCGGGGTCGGCGCCGGCTCGCTCCGCAAGGGCGCGGGCATTGGCCTGCAAACGCCGGACCTTGGCGCCCATCGTCCCCAGCTTCGATTGGAACACGACCGATTCGAGCTTTTGGAGCCGGTCGGCGAGCGGCGCCTTTCGGTCCTCTTGGACGAAGAACTTCGCGTCGGCCAAGCGGGCACGAAGGACTCGATCGTTGCCCTTGGCAATGGTCCCGGGGTCCTGAGCCGTGTTGACCACGTTGAGGTACGAGGGAAGCAGCGCTCCGCCCTCGGACGCGCGGACGGCGAAATATCGCTGGTGGTCACGCATCACCGAGACGACGACGGTTTCTGGGAGCTCGAGGAATGACTCGTCGAAACTGCCTGGCACGGTGAACGGTTCTTCGACGAGCGAAACGCACTCATCGGCAAGGAACGCGTCGGGGGCGAGAACGCCGCCCAGTGATTCGGCTGCGCCGAGAAGGCCCTCCATCATGCGATCTTTTCGACGCGTGAGGTCGACCAGAACATGCGCTCGCTCGAGTGCACTCTCGTAGCTGCTCGCGGTATCGAGGTCGAAGGTGGCCGGGGCCAGAAATCGGTGGCCCCGCGTCGCACGCCCCGCCTGCACGCCCGCGAACTCGAACTCGACGACGTCGCTACCAAGCAACGACACTACCCAGTGGATCGGGCGCCCGAACGAGATCTCGCCCGGCCCCCAGCGCATGGACTTGGGGAAGGTGATGCCCTGACAGATCTGGGGAAGGATTTCTGCGAGCACGACCCCTGTGGCCCGGCCGGCTTCGTGCACTTGCACGCTGACGTACTCACCCTTGTCGGTAGTCTGCTTGCGGAGGTCCTCGACCGCGACGCCATGCTTCTTAGCGAAGCCGGCTGCAGCTTTCTTGGGCGAGCCGTCCGGCTCGAAGGCGGCGTTCCATGGTGGGCCCATGACCGTCTCGTCGCGATCGGTCTGCCGCGGGGCGAGTCCCCGTATGCGCAGCGCGAGCCGCCGGGGTGTTCCCAGCGTGTGGACCTCGAGTGCCCCGCTGCCGAGCCGAGCCTGGCCCACGAGCTCGAGGGCGCTTGCCTTCAGCGAGCGCAGCGCCTGCGTCACGAAGGACGCCGGCAGCTCCTCCGTCCCAATCTCCAGTAAAAACTCGGATGACATGGAGAGGCGTTGCTACCAGACCGGATCCGCGGGCGCAACGGGGCAAGGCCTGAAAACGCGCTACTGAGCCGCCGCGCCAGTGTCGAGGACGTCGAGCAGGGGGAAGCCGAGGGCTTCGCGTTGGGCGAACCAGGACTCGGCGACCGCGCGGGCGATGAGCCGAACCCGGCCGATGTAACGCTGGCGTTCGGTGACACTGATCGCCCCCCGGGCGTCCAGGACGTTGAAGTAGTGGCTACACTTGATGACCGCGTCGTACGCCGGCAGCGCGAGCCTTTCGAGGGGCGCGCGATCGAATTGGAGGGCGCCGCCCTTCCCTTTCTTGTCGCTTAGACCAAGCAAGACCCCGACCTGCGTCTCGTACTCCTCGAACAGGTTCTTTTGAAGGTCGACGTCGGCCTGCTCGAAGTTGTACGTGCTCCACTCCCATTCGGCGCGCTTGTAGATGTCGCCGTACCGGATGCCTTGGGCCCACTGCAGGTCGTACACGTCGTCGACGTCTTGGAGGTACATCGCGATGCGCTCGAGACCGTAGGTCAACTCACCGCTGATCGGTTTGCAGTCCATGCCGCCACACTGCTGAAAATATGTGAACTGGCTGATTTCGAGCCCATCGAGCCACACCTGCCAGCCGAGTCCCCAAGCGCCGAGCGTCGGCGACTCCCAATCGTCCTCGATGAAGCGGATGTCGTGGTGACTCGGGTCGGTGCCGAGTGCGCGCAGCGATTCGAGGTAGAGGTCCTGGATGTCGAGGGGCGACGGCTTGAGGATGACCTGGTACTGGTGAAACTGCTGCAGACGGTTGGGGTTTTCGCCGTAGCGACCGTCGGTGGGGCGTCGACTCGGCTCGACGTAGGCGACGTTCCATGGCTCGGGCCCGATGGCCCGCAAGAACGTGTGCGGGTTGAAGGTGCCCGCGCCGACCTCGGAGTTGTACGGCTGGACGATGAGACAACCGCGCTCCGACCAGAAGCGTTCGAGTGCGAGGATGAGCTCTTGGAAGGTCATTCCTCGTCCTCGAGCTCCTCGTCTTCGAGGTCGTCCGCTTCGGCGGCTGCCCGAGCTTCGGCTGCCGCAATGGCGGCTTCTTCCTCCGCGCGGAGCTCCTCCTCGGCCTGTTCCATGGCCTCTGCCGCGGCGAGCTCCGCCCCCGCGATGTCGATCGACTGGCCGATCTGCTCTTCGAACAGGGCCTTGTGCTCGTCGGTCAGGTCGCTGAACTCCTGAAGCGTCGGCAGGTCTTTCAGGCTGCTGAGGCCGAAGAACTCCAAGAACCCGGGCGTCGTTCCATACACCAGGGGCCTTCCGGGCTCGTCCTTGCGCCCGAGGATCTTCATGAGACCGCGGTCGGTCAGCATCTTGAGCGACGAGCCGGAGTCTACTCCGCGCACGTCATCGACCTCGGGCCGGGTGAGCGGCTGGCGGTATGCGACGATGGCGAGAGTCTCGAGCTGCGCGCGGGTGAGCCGCATGGGCTTGGGCGCGACGAGCGTCTTGACGAAGTCGGCGCTCTCCCGCGCAGAACGGAACTGATACCCACCGGCGACGTAGTACAGATGCACTCCGCGCTGTGCATAGTCGGCGACGAGCTCGTCGAGCAGGGGCTGCACCTCGGCGAGGGTGGCCCGCGCCGCCCTCGCAAGCCTCTTGGGGGTCACCGGACTGCCCGAGACGAAGATCAGACTCTCGAGGACGTTTTTCAGCGTCTCGCCGCTCGGCGCAATCGGCGCCCCCGCCCCATTCTCCGAGGCGCCGTTGTCGGCTTGCACTTGCGATTGGGTCATGGCTCTCGTTCGTCCTCACTCCATCCGTAGGCATCAGAGGTGCCGGCCGGCACGACCACCGACTCTCGTATTTCCTGGCCCGTCTCTACCACATCGCTCGTCGGCTGCTGCACGTCGGCGGGAACCATGGGTTCGCCGGTCGCATCGAGCAGCGTGTACTCGAGGTAGATGGGCTCCTCATGATCGGTTTGATAGATGCTCGCCAATCGCATCTTCGCCATCTCGAGCAACGCCAGGAATGTGACTACGAGATCGTACGAGGTGCTGACGTCTTCGAAGAGCTCGTCGAAGCGACACCGGCGCCGCTCGCGTAGCAACTCCACGAGCTCGCCGATGCGTTCCTGAATCGACATCTGCTCTGCGTCGACTTCGAGGGAGATGGTGGCGTTGACGCGTTCCGCGATCTTCTTGAGCGCGTCGATCAGTTTGAAGACGCTCACCTGGGCCAAAGGCGCGAGCCCATCAGCGGCTGGCGGAGGCGTGCCTCGCGAGAACACATCTCGCCCGGCGATCGCGCGCTCACCCAGATCTGCGGCGACCGTTTTGTACTTTTGGTACTCCAGCAGACGCCGAATCAGCTCGGCGCGCGGGTCGAGCTGGTCGAGCTCGTCGTCGTCCTGGTCCTCGGGCGGACGCGGCAGGAGCATCTTGCTCTTGATGTGCGCCAGGGTCGCCGCCATCAGCAGGTACTCCGAGACGATGTCGAGGTTGAACGTCTCCATCAAACCCAGATATTCCAGGTATTTATCGGTGATGAAGGAGATCGGCAGATCGAGGATATCGAGCTCGTGCTTGCGAATCAGATGCAAGAGCAGGTCTAGCGGCCCCTCGAAGTTGGGCAGCTCGATCCGGAAGCTGGGGTCCAGAACCTCGGGGACCTCCGTCATCGGCGTGGGGCTGGGCTCGCTCATCGCAGTCGGACCATGCGCTCGTACACTCCCGAGTGTCAATCGGTACGGGCATCATCGAGCGCCTCGATCACCGCTTCGACGTGCCCGTTCACCTTCACCTTTGGGAAGTGCTTGATCACCCTGCCATCCGGTCCGATCAGCACGGTCGAGCGAATGATCCCCATCGACTTCTTGCCGTAGAGGTTCTTCTCGCCCCAGGCATCGTACTTCTCGAGCATCGTTCCGTCGGGGTCGCTCAGGAGCGGAAACTTCAGTTTGTATTTGTCAGCGAACTTACAATGCGAGTCGATCGAATCTTTGCTGACGCCGATGACCACCGCGTCGCGCGCCTTGATCTTGCGCAAGGCCTTGTTGAAGTCGTTGGCCTCGGTCGTGCAGCCCGGCGTGTTGTCCCTCGGGTAGAAGTAGACGATGACGTACTTGCCCGCGAGGTCTTTGAGGGCCAGCTTGTCGCCCGTGGATGAGGGCAAATTGAACGCGGGGGCCTTGCGGCCTTCTTTGATCATGAAGATGCCTGTATTGCCGGTTTGGACAGGGTGTCAACGCGTGGAGGCCCTCATGAACTTGGATTCTGTGCGGTACGCCCCCAAGATCAGGACATGAGCACCCGTACCCTCATCGTAGGAGACGTCCACGGCTGCCGTGAGGAGCTGGAGGACCTGCTCGAGGAGTCGGGTTGGGAAGAGGGGGACCAGTTGGTGCTGGTCGGAGATTTGGTGGCCAAGGGGCCGGATTCGCTCGGCGTTGTTCGGTTGATGAGGAAGATGGGGGCGCTCGCGGTGCGCGGAAACCACGACCAGCATTGCCTGAGGTGGTGGGACGCCAAGTGCGCCGGTGACGAGCTTCCGATTCTCAGGCCCGCCCACCAGCGGGTGGCCGACGAGCTCGAAGAGGACGATTGGCGGTGGCTTGCGGCCCTCCCGCTCTGGATCGAGCTTCCCGAGCACGACGCCCTCGTCGTACATGGCGGCTTGCTGCCCGACTTGCCTCTGGAAGACCAGGACCCCTACGACTTGATGAACATGCGCAGCATCCTTGCCGACGGGAGCGGATCGAAAGACTACGAAGAGGGCACCCCGTGGGCTTCGCTCTGGCCCGGGCCTCGGCTGGTGGTGTTCGGACACGACGCGGTGCGCGGGCTTCAAAACCGGCCGCATTCCGTGGGCCTCGACACGGGCTGCGTGTACGGCGGCTGGCTGACCGGCCTTTTTTTGCCACGTCGGGACCTCGTCTCGGTCCCCGCGCGCGGGACGTACGTCGAGCTCGGGGAGGATTGACCGCATTGGAGGTTTGGGTGTGCCGTGAGGAGGATCTGCGTGACGGAACCGTGCGCACGGCGCGGCTCGGGCTCGACGCCGATGGTCTTCCTGTCCTGGCGCTGCTGCTCCGGGACGAGAGCGGTGACATCGTGGCCTACCGCAACCTGTGCCGCCATCTTCCGGTGCCGCTCGACGGTGGGACTGGCGAGCTGTTGAGCGAGGATGGCGCGCACCTGATCTGCGGGACGCACGGCGCGACGTACCGCTTGCACGACGGTTACTGCGTCGACGGGCCCTGTGAGGGGATGACGCTACAACCACTCTACGTCCGCGAAGACCGCGGTGACCTCTACGTCTCGGACGTGCCGGATTCTCGCTAGTGCGACGCGGCGACTGAGTCGTCAGCCCGTTTTCTCTTGTTTGGCGTTCCAAGCGGCCGGCGATGAAAGCGGGCCGACGTCGGCCCAGGGCTTGTCTTCGCTGTTGGGCACGACGTCCTTGCGGGTGGTCAGCACCTCGGCGCCTTCGCGGGTCACCAAGACGGTGTGCTCAAACTGCGCGGAGAGCGAACGGTCCATCGTGAGCACCGTCCACTCGTCGTCCAGAACCTCGGTTTGGTAGCCGCCGATGTTGATCATCGGTTCGATGGTGAAAACCATGCCGGCCTTCATGCGCTTGTCTTTGCCGCGCCGGCCGAAGTGCGGAATCTGCGGAGGCATATGGAACTCGCGTCCGACCCCGTGCCCGACGTAGTCGCGCACGACCGAGCAGCCCT
>CBDURI010000043.1:0-14191 GCA_965369435.1 uncultured bacterium | reverse complement strand
CGAGCGTGGGGCGTCCCAGTTTCGGGACATCGCGTTCGAGCGGTGGGCGCCCTGGGGGCTTTAGCAGGCCATCTTCAGGGGGTTTTGGCGGGTCTCGGAGCGTCCCGACGGCCCGTAGCCGCTGACCCTCAGTCGAGTCTTTGCTCGCGGTGGAGGGCGATGTAACCCTACACAGGGGAAGTGCATTTAACCCCCTGAGAGCTTCCGTGCGCCGTCGTTACCGAGAACCAGTCGTCATCGCCTTTGGGCTTGCGTTGATCGCATCGCTCCTGGTGCATCTGCCTGTTTACGACGTGCTCGGCGGGCTTGCTGATCGTTTGAAGGCGGCGGACGACGAGGCGGCGAGGAAGGCCGAGCACTACGATCCGGTCGAGGTCGATTTCGAGGTCGCGGACCAGACGAAGCCGCAGCGCGCCCGAAAGAAGACGCGTCAGCGCCAGAAGGTGAAGAGCAAGCGGGTGGCGCAGGCGGTCGCGGCGCAGGCCACGGCAGCGAAGAAGCCTCCGCCTCCCCGTCCCAATGAAGCGCGACAAGCGGTGCAGCAGCACAGCACCGACCCTGATGTAGAGCCGCCCGAGGACGCGCGGTTCCTCGCCGAGCAGAACAACCGGGTCACCGAGGAAACCGTCGCTCGCATTCGAAACATGATTCGCGACGATGCGGTCCCGTCACCTGGCCGCCAAGAGAAGCCGTCCGACACGCTGGAAGAGCGCGGCAATTCTCGCGAGCAGGAGGTCGCCGAGGCTCGAAACAAAGAGGGCAGCGACGCGCGTAAGGTCACCGAAGAGGAAGCCAGGCGCAAGCGCCCCGACAAGGCGATCAAAGCAGATCCAATCAAGGCCGAACGCGTCGCGCGTCAGGCGCCGGACGGGAAGCAGTCGGAGACGTCGGGTGATCGGGCCGGTGAGAGGGCCGAAGACACCATTACCATCACCGATGCGGCGGGGACGTTCAGCATTCGACGGCCGAGCGGCGCCGGGCAGGGCGGTGGCGAACGTGCGAAGGGGCGCGGCCCCGGTGGCAAAATCGCTTGGTCCCAATACGAGGCGGCGGTCGGCTCGGACAAGCTCGAGGAGGATCGCCGCGCGTACATCGCGGAACGCAAGTCGTCTCAGCGGGGCATCGCGCGCGAAAAGACCTGGAACGAGTTCCGGGCTGCCATCGAGAACTACGCGCCTGGGGTGAGGCCTGGAGCGACGACGGCGCTCAACGCTGCGGCATCACCCTTCGCTACGTACATCGCTGCCGTGCATCGACGCATCCACCAGCAGTTCGCGGATCGATTCCTGAGGAGCCTCCCCATCGGAGGAAGCCCGTACCAGGACCCCTCGCTGATGACGAAGCTCGAGATCGTGCTCAATCGCGACGGCTCGGTGCATCGCATCGGGGTGGTTCGCTCGAGCGGACTACTGCCGTTTGATTTCGGCGCGTTCAACTCGGTCCTGCGTGGGCAGCCGTACCCGCCTGCGCCGTCGTCGATTCTGAGCGGGGATGGGCGTGTGTATTTTCACTGGGGCTTCTATCGAAACCAGCGTCAGTGCGGCACGTTCAACGCCGAGCCCTACATTATTCCACACCCAAGGGGTATGCCGGAGCAAGAGCATGGCCTGACCGATGCGCCCGATTGGGAAACCGTCGTTCCGGCCGACGCGCGCCCGACCTGGAAGACGCGCGAAGAGGAATCGAGGGAAGAGGACGAACCCAAGCGGCCTCCCGAGAAGTCTCCGCCCGCGCAGCCGCGGGAGCAGGAAGAGCACGCTCCAGAGACGCCGCCCCCAGCGCCCGGCACCGGACTCGGATGAGCCAAGATGCGGGGCTGACCGCGCAGGTCAAAGCGGAGGCCGAGGCGCTTGGTTTTGCGCGCGTCGGCATCGCGGCAGCACGGGCGCTCGAAGAAGAGGCCGCACATCTCGATGAGTGGCTCGCCGCGGGTCGTCACGGGCAGATGTCGTGGATGGCGACGACGGCTTCGGTGCGCAAGGACCCGCGGGACCCGAAGATGCTGGAGAACGCGCGGAGCGTCATTGTGATGGTCGCGCCGTACGTCCGGCGTCATGGTTACGAGGGACCGCCGCCCGCGCGCATCGCGAAGTACGCGATGGGCCGCGACTACCACAACGTGCTGACGAAGAAGAGCCGTAAGGTGGCGCGAGTGCTGCAAGATGCGGGCTTCGTCGCCCGCGTGGCGGTGGATTCGAAGCCGGTGTTCGAGCGCGCATGGGCCGAGCGGGCCGGCGTAGGATTCGTCGGCAAGAACTGCTGTCTGATCGTGCCCGGCATCGGCTCGCACGCGTTCCTGGCCTGTGTCGTCACGACGGCTCCCCTAAACGCAGACGAGCCGATGGGTCGCCGATGCGGAAGCTGCACCCTGTGTCTCGACGCATGCCCGACGCGGGCGTTCACTGCGCCGCGCACGCTCGATGCCCGCAAGTGCATCTCGTATTTGACGATCGAGCACCGCGGACCGATTCCGACCGAGCACCGGCAAGCGCTCGGCCCGTGGGCCTTTGGCTGCGACGTTTGCCAAGACGTGTGTCCGTACAACCAGACCTCGGGCGCTGCGGAGGGCTCGCTCGACGCCTTCGAGCCGGGGGATCGGTGGACGGGGCTCGATGCGGCGCAAATTCTGCAGATGACCGAAGACCGGTTTCGCGCCTGGGCTGAAGGCTCACCCATCAAGCGTGCGCGGCACGAAGGTTTAGCTCGCAACATCGCGCTGGTACTAGGAAATCGCGGTCACGAGCTTCACCTGCCGGTGCTGGATGACGCGACGCGGAGCCACCCTTCCGAGGTGGTGCGCGAAGCGGCGGGATGGGCCGCGCTCGAGCTCAGGCGTCGTCTGGCCGCCTCACAATAGCCTCGAGGGTTTCGAGCAGTGGCGTGAGCCCCTCGTTGGTTGCCGAGCTGATCTCGAAGACCTGAAAGCCGCGGGGCTCGAGGGCTTTACGGACCTCTTGGTAGGCCTCGTGAGCCTCCGGCAGGTCGCACTTGCTGACCGCCACCACCATGGGCCGCTCCAGCAGGCTCGGGTCGAACCGCCCGAGCTCGGCCATGAGGGCGTCGAAGTCGGCGACGGGCTCGCGCTCAGGGTCAGGGTCTACACTCAGCATGTGCAGGAGGACCTCGGTTCGCTCGACGTGCTTGAGGAAGCGGAGGCCCAGGCCAGCGCCTTCGGAGGCGCCTTCGATGATCCCTGGGATGTCAGCGATGACGAACGTTCGATCGACACCGAGCGACACCACGCCGAGGTTCGGAACCAGCGTCGTAAACGGATAGTCGGCAACCTTGGGGCGAGCTCTCGAGACCGTCGCGATGAAGGTGCTCTTGCCGACGTTCGGGAAGCCCACGATGCCGACATCGGCGAGGAGCTTGAGGACGAGCCGGATCTTCTTACGCTCGCCGGGTGTGCCTGGCTGAGCACGCCGTGGTGCGCGATCGTGGGGCGTCGCGAACTTGATGTTGCCTCTGCCGCCTCTGCCGCCCTGCGCGATTACGAACTCGGCGCCGGACTCGTTAAGGTCGCCGAGCAGCCCGTTGCTCTCCTGGTCGTAGACTTGGGTGCCGACCGGGACCTCGATCCGGACATTCGAGCCAGCTTTGCCGAACTGGTCCTTGCCGCGGCCGTTCTCGCCGCGCTCCGCGCGAACAATTCTTCGGTAGCGAAGGTCGAACAAGGTGGAGAATCGATCGTGCGCGACAAGAACCACGCTCCCCCCGCGCCCGCCATCACCTCCCGACGGCCCGCCGAGGGGCATGAACTTCTCCCGGCGAAACGCCACGGCGCCATTCCCACCGTCGCCCGCGGCGACCTCCAGCGTTACCTCATCGACGAAATCCACGCTCGTCCGTACGTCGGCCTCTTTGCCGGGGCAACCGACTTGGTGCTCGAACAAATCGCCGGGATGCGTACACTGCGCAGGTGCTAGGTGCTTCGGGCGACTCGGGATCGGCGCTTCCCAACGCTAGGTTTATCCAAACTTTGGCCGCCAAGTCCCTGGAAACAGTTCGGTTAACGGAAATGCTGAGCGTCTCGCCGGGGGACGAAGCCGCCGAGGGAGCGCTTGCAGAACACCTTCGCGATCTCCGGCAGTCTGCCCGCGAGCTCGGGCTCGTTCATCTCGATGCGGCTCTAGTCGAGGCGCTGTCCCGGCTCGAACAGGACTCCTTTGGGCCGGCCTCCCTCGTCGTCGTGCGGGTTTTGGCGTGGCGGTACGACACCCTCGCGGCGATGCCGAGCCAATCCGGCACGCATCAGGTGGTGCAGGAGGAGGAGTTGTCGCCGGCCAAAGTGAGCCTTCGCGGACGCCGCGTGCTGGTGGCCGAGGCCGAAGCCGAGATTCGTTGGTCTTACGTGGGAGCTCTTCGCGACGCGGGCGCCCGAGTCATCGAGGCTCGCGACGGGGTCCACGCGCTTACTCTCGCTCGAGACGATGTGCCGGATTTAGTTCTGTCCGCCATGGAGATGCCACGTCTCGACGGCCTCGGACTGTGCGCTGCCCTTCGGCGCGAGCCCGCACTCGACGGCATCCCTGTGGTCCTCCTGCCGGAGCGCGCTTCGGCACAGGAGCTGCTCGATCGAGTATCCCGCGGGCTCGAGCCCATCATGCGCCTCGAGGAGTGGCTGAAGAGCGATCTGGAGGCGAGCGGTGATCTGGAGGAGCTTGGCGTGTCGGGGCTCTTGCGGGCTGTCCGGCGGCTTCGTCCCAATGCGACGATGGTCTTGCAGGACCCGTGGAGCCTCTTCGACCTCGAGCTTCACGAGGGACGCATCGTTGCCGTGACTCGGACTGCCATCGATGGCGCCGTCACACGGGATGAGGCAGCGTTTCCGCCCCTCGTCGGCATGACCTCCGGTCGATTCGTCATCGCCGAGAGCTCCGCCGCAGAACGAGGAGACGAGCGGCCACCACTGGACGCAGCGTTCGCGGAGGCCACCCGCCGGCTCGGCGTTCTGCTCGGTACGATCGCTACAGAGGCGGACTGGCGTGTGGAGCTCGATGAGGATGTTCTGAGCACCTACCTGCGCCATTCTCCCATCGCGGTGCAGCGACTGATCGCGCGCCTGGTTGCGGGTGAGCCGCCCAACGCGCTGTGGGAGTCGGGGGCTGGGTCCCGCGGATTGGTCGACGCGGTGCTGGTGACGCTGGCTCGGCAGGGGGCGATCCAGAACGTGCAGGTCCCGGCAGCGGGCTCTGACGGGGGGCCCAGTGTGGAGCCCTCGCCGGGGCGCAGCCGCAGGTTGATCGCTTCAGAGCTCGGGCAAGACTCCCGGCGGATGGCCGAGCCCGTCGAGCGAGAGAACATCAGAGCGCAGTCGGCGGTTGCGATGCACCGGGAGCCCGCCAACCCGGCGCCGGCCTCGGTCGATCGGATCTGGCGCCGGAGTGTCACCAGCGAGCTGGCTGGCAGTGAGGAGGGCTCTGGATTCGAGATGGAACTACGCACGATGCCACGCTTATTGGGCTTGGCGTTCGCCACGCTGCTGGTCGCGACTGTGGGTTTCCTTCTCTGGGGTGAGCTGCCTCGGGGAGGCGGGCCGACGGAGGTGCGCGTCGACGAGCCGACTCCTACTTCTGCTCCTGCGACGCCGTCGCCAAGCCCCGAGGCGCCCTCCCGCAGCACGCGCCTGTCGGCTTTCTCGGGAGACCTCCGCCCGCGGGTCGACCCGGCGTTGGGCGTCCGCGACGGACAAGGGGTCTTGGAGTTGAGCGGATCGAGCGAAGTAAGCGTCGGGGTCGACGGGGTCGACCGGGGAGCGCTCCCGGTGACGCTCGTGCTCGACCAGGGCATACACGCGGTGCGCTACCGAACAGAGGCCAAGTCGATCGATCGTTTCTACTACGTGAAGGCCGGTGCGACCCGCGGCTCGCGCATCCTCATTCGAGCGGGTGCTTTAGTTGACGCTCGCTGAAGCTGCGTGCTAACCGCACCAAGGTTCCTGGGGGTCGAAAAGAGGCGCAAAAACCGCCGCCCGGGCGCGGGAGGAAGGCGGCCGATGCGATTCTGTTTGCTGGCGATCATGACCCTTGCGATGGCCCTGGGGTGTAGCCGAGGAAGCTCCAAGAGCGACCCGTTCGTGGGGCTCGAGGCGCATTCGGACCTGACCGCGCTTCGCCACCTTGCCGAGATCAATGACGGCGGTTGGTACATCGACTTCGGCACTCCGGCACAGTCGAAGTACACCGTAGGCGATTGGCGAAGTGGCTGGGTCGGCAAGGGGGTCGACGGCGACACCAGCTACGCCCACGTGGGGATGCGGGGTCGAGTGTACTTCGAGGCGGACATGCAGGAGTCGCTCGTTGCGCGCGTTCGGCTCCGGCCACACGGCACCCAGGCACTCACGCCGTACCTCAACAACGAACCGTTGAAGTCGATTCACCTCGCCAAGGGCGAAGCGTTTGTCGACTACGACATCGAGCTGCCGAGGGAGCACGTGAAAGCCGGCGAGAACTACCTGCTGTTGACGTTCGGCGGAACCGTACCGATCGAGGGTCAGGATGTTTCGGTGGCAATCGATTCCATTTGGATTCGAAACGCAACCGAGCAGCCGACCAAAGCACGCCCGCCGACGTACGCGAGCCTGGTCGCAAAGGTTCGTCTTGGGGACGAGGACCGGCAGGCGATCGCTTTGTCGCGGAGCGCCACGCTTCGGTATCACGTGATGGTGCCATCTGATGGGTCGTTGGGGTTCGGCATCGGCGTCGAAGGCGAGGGCGAGGTGCCGTTTACGATCGAGGTCACGGCCGACCAACAACCGATCACGCAGCTGCTTTCCGGAACCGCGTCGGGCGCGTGGGTCGATCACAAGGTCGACCTGAGCCGCTTCGCAGGGCAGACGGTTCGCATCGACCTGCGGGCGCGGGGCGAAGGAGCAGGGCGTCTAGCCTGGAGCTCACCGCGAATTTTCGTGCCGACCCCGCCCGGACGAAACCTCGAGCCGGCAAAGAATGTCGTCGTGCTGGTGGTCGATACGCTCCGCGCGGACAAGTTGCGGTCTATCAATGCACAAACGCGGGTGAAGACGCCCTTCATCGATCAGTTTGCTTCCGACGGTGTGGTGTTCGCGCTCGCGCAGGCGCCGGAGAACTGGACCAAGCCTTCGGTGGCTTCGATTCTGACGGGGCTGCATCCGCAAACCCATCAGCAGAAGACGGCGGATGCCGCACTGCCGAGCTCGGCTGTGCTCTTGAGCGAACACTTGAAGGACCAGGGCTTCGCGACCGGATGCTTCAGCGCGAACGGCTACGTCTCGGACCGCTTCGGCTTCGATCAGGGATGGGACCACTACACCAACTACATTCGCGAAAGCAGGAGTACCGAAGCGAAGGACGTTTTCGAGGAGGCGGGAAACTGGATCGAAGAGCAAAAGGACAGCCGCTTCTTCGCGTATATCCAGACGATCGACCCGCACGTCCCCTACGACCCGCCCGACGAGTATCTGCGGATGTACGACCCGAGCGAGTACACGGGGCAGGTCAGGCCGCGCATGACGGGCGACCTTCTCGAGAAGGCCAAGCGCAATCCCCCCCAGGTGTCGTTCGACGCTAGTGACAAGCGGCGGTTGAGGGCGCTCCACGATGGGGAGATCACGCAGCACGATCAGTTCTTTGGTGCCTTCCTCGAGCGTCTCAGCGGGTTGGGGCTTGCCGAAGACACGCTCATCGTCGTGACTTCGGATCACGGCGAGGAGCTCGACGACCATGGCTCGTGGGGGCACGGCCACTCCGTCTACCAGGAGCTCCTGCACGTGCCGCTGATGTTTCGTCTTCCGAAGCGTCTTCCCGGAGGGACGAAGATTGGTGACGCGGTGAGCACCCTGGACATCTCTGCGACCGTGACCGACCTACTCGGAGTGCCGGCGATGGCTCACAACGAGGGGCATGCTCTGGTCGGGCTCATGCTCGGGGAAGCGCCGTCTCGGCCGGCTGTCGCGTTCAGTGATTTTCAGGACGACCGGCGCGTGATCACCACCGGCCGGTGGAAGTTCATCGTGCGCGGGAACCTCACCTCGACGATGTTCGATCTCGTCGCCGACCCCTTGGAGAAGACCCAGCTCGACGCGTCCGCGTTTCCGATCGGACGCCGCTACTCGCGTATGCTGCTCGGTCAGTTCCTGGGGGCGACCGACCGTGGCGACTGGTTGAGTGCCGAGCAGAAGGGCGGTACACAACTCCAGCCGGAGAACGCCGAGATGGACGACACGATTCGCGATCAGCTACGCGCGCTCGGGTACGCGCACTGAGATCACATGCCGCTCATCGAACAAACCCCGGAGCGGTACTTGAGAACCCCGCGGTTAGAGCCTGTGGCGGACGGCGGCGCACTGCTGCACGTCCTTGCCTGGACGGGCGATGAAGAGTGCATCCTGCGGTGCACCGTAACGGAGGACGGATCGGTACCGGGCGAGCCGGTCGCGACCGACCATAGCCCCTCGATCATGGGCTGGGCTCCGGGCACGCCGCACCCGATCAGCGACCCTCTGGCCGAGCTACAGGCAGAGCATCAGGGCTGGCACGTCGAGGTGCGTCACGACGGTCCGCGGTCGAGCGTGGTCGTCGCGCCACCATCGGGCGGCGAGTTCATCATATGGACTGCGCTCGGCATTGCGGCAGCACCCTGCATTGCGGCCGCCCCCGGGGGCGCCTGGGTGGGCTTTCATCACGACGTTCGCGAGGACACCGGCGTGCCCGACATCGCGAAATGGATCGCGGTTCGCTTCGTCGACATGGAGGGGAGGGTCTTCGAGCCCGCTGCGCCGATGACGGGTCGTGACCGCGACCTCGATGGCGAAGAGCAAGGGTTCGAGTTCCCGACTCTCGTCGTTGGAGACGATGGTGCGGTCGACCTTTTTGGGCGCGGCTCACACAACATCTACCGGCAACGGCTCAACGCCGAGGGGTTTTCGGTGCGCCATCCGACCGATGACGGTCAATGGGGATGCCGCGGGCGACGTGTGAGCGCGGTTCGGCTCACCAATGGGACGACGTTGGCCGCATGGAGGGGTCGCAAGGGCATCGAGATCCGAAGCTTCGACGCGCCAACCGGCGGGGCCCCAGAGATCGCTGCTGCGAAGGTCGAAGTCGGCGAGCTCGAGGCGGCTCCGATGCACGTGGCGGCGTGGTCCGGGCCTCAGGTGTTGTTCGGGGACATTCAGCAGCACAGCGCCCACTCTGACGGGGTGGGTAGCGCCGATGAAACGTATCTTCGGGCTCGGTACCGCTATGGCGATGACTTCGCGGCGCTCACCGACCACGAATCATTCTTGGGAAAACGAATCGGTCCGGGCGAGTGGGCATACCTCCAAGCGGTGGCAGAGCATCACGATGACCCCGGCGAGTTTGCCACGATTGTCGCCTACGAATGGACGGGCAAGGCGTATCCGGGACCGGGGCACAAGTGCATCTATCTCCCGGGCCCCGGGTTGCCGATCATCTCTCGCGACGACGTTCCGCGCGGGAAGGACATCGTGGAGCAGATCACCGCGCAGGGCGCTTTCACGGGGCCGCATCACATTGGCTGGACGGGCGCGGACGTGCCGGGCCACGATCCTGAGGGGCAACCCGTATGGGAGATCTGCTCCTGCCACGGTTGTTACGAGTACCCCGACCACCCGCTCGGACACCGGGGCGATCTCCGTGATCAGTTTGCGAAGCCCTTGCTCGACAGCGGCCTGCGTTTTGGTTTCATCGCAAACTCCGATAGCCATGGGCTGCTGTGGCATCACGGCGAATGCCGGAAACGCGACCCGTTTCGAACCGGACTGACTGCGGTCATCTCCGCGACCCGTACCCGCAAAGCGATCCTCGAAGCGATTCGCGCGAGACGGTGTTACGCGACGAGCGGCGCCAAGATCCTGCTCGACGTGCACGTCGCTGGCTTCCCGATGGGAAGTGAGCTCGATATCGAAGGGCCGGTCGAGGTGCACACGCGCGCGCTCGGGACGACCGACATCGAACGGATCGAGCTCGTGACGCCGGATGGGGTTGCGGTGGCCGATTCTCCGAAATCCCCGTCCGTGTCTTTCGCTGGCGAAGTCGACGCGCCGTACGTCTATTGCCGCGTCACCCAGGCCGATGGCGAAATGGCGTGGTCGAGCCCGATCTTCTTCAATCGCTAGGGCTTGGTGTCAGCGAGCAAGGTGTGGATGCGCTGTGCGGCTTCGGCGCGCGGGATTTTGTCCTGCGTATTGTTTTGGAGATCCTTGAGCTGAACGACGCCTTCTTCGACTTCGGATTCGCCGAGGATCATCGCGACGCGCGTGTTGATCTTATCGGCACGCCGAAGTTGGCTCTTGAGGGAGCCGCCCCGGAGATCGCTTTCTACGCGCAGCCCTGCGTCGCGCAGCTCGCGGCCGAGCAGAGTAGCCTCCGCGCGCACGCCGGCCTGTGCTGCGATGATGAAGACGTCCACGTGGGGCTCTGCCTCGCTGTGCGGCATCGCCATCAATAGGCGCTCGAGGCCCATCGCAAAGCCAATCGCGGGCGTGTCAGGCCCTCCGAAGCTCTTGACCATCTGGTCGTACCGCCCGCCGCCGAGCAGCGCGTTCTGTGCGCCGAGTCCTTCCCCTTTGCCAAGCACCTCGAACAACGTCCGGGTGTAGTAGTCGAGGCCTCGGACGAGCGAGCCGTCTATTCGATAGGGGGTGCCGAGGATCGTCAGCGTCTCCTGCAGCCCGTCGAAGTGCGCGCGGTCCTCGTCGGTCAGGTGTTTCAAGATCGACGGAGCGTCAGCCGCAATCTCGGCGCAGCGCGGTACCTTGCAGTCCAGTACACGGAGCGGGTTTCCGTCCATTCGCCGTTGGCAATCGGCGCAGAGCTCGGTGCGGTAGGGGGTCAGATAAGCGAGCAGTGCGTCGCGGTACTTCTCCCGCGTTTGCGGTCCACCGATCGAGTTGACCAGTACTTCGACCTCGGTGATGCCGAGGCTCGAGATGAGGCCGACGACCATGTCGATCACTTCGGCATCGACGAAGGGGCCCCGGTCGCCGAAGACCTCGACGCCCGCCTGGTAGAATTGTCGGTAGCGTCCTTTGGCGGGTCGCTCGCGTCGGTACATCGGCCCGATATAGTACCACTTGGTCACCGGCTCCCGAGCTTGAACGCTGTGCTGCACGAACGCGCGCACCGAAGATGCCGTGCCCTCGGGCCGCAGCGTAAGCGATTTGTCGCCTCGGTCGGTGAACGTGTACATCTCCTTTTCGACGATGTCGGTCGTTTCACCGATCGAGCGGACGAACAGGGCGGTCGGCTCGACGATGGGGAAGCGGGCTTCGCGAAACCCATAGGCTTCGACGCGCTGACGGAAGGCGTTCTCGAGCCGGTGCCACTTCGAGATTTCGTCCGGCAGGATGTCCTTCATCCCTTTGATCGCCTGAAGCCTCATGGCGTCCCGTTACTAGATGCGCCCGCGACGGGCAAGCTCAAGCCTAGGGGCCGAACTTGACGAAGACGTAGTTGAAGCCGTCTTTGCCCTTGTTCTGCGTGATGGTCGGCGTGACGTCCTCACGCATTTCGAAGAGCATCACCACGTCCTTCGCGGCCTTGCGCTGAACGGTCGCCCGTATGACCGGCGTATCGAAGAACTGTGTTTCGAGGGGCAGGTAGTTGTTCTTCAGGTAGACCTGCGTGTTGCGCAGCACCAACTCGAACTGGCCCTCGGACTTCTGGGTGGCGACCTCGACAGGCTGCGACGTTTGGATGAAGAAGCAGGAACCGCCGTCCTTGTGCATCATGAAGCCCGGCCAGGTGAGCATGAGCGCCCCTCGAGGGATCTCGTCCGCCTTGGGCGGGAGGTTTGCCGAGTTCTCCGAGCCCGGCGTCACCCCGGCGTACGGGGAGCTGTCCGCTGACGCGAGCGACCCGGCGCTCCCTAGCACGACGGCGAGCATCGCGATTGTCCATGTCTTCCCCACGCCCTCAGGGTACGCGACCGCGGGCCTGGACCCCAAATTTCGCTCTGCGGCCCCGTATTTCCGGCGCCCTCAGTGGCCCTTGCCGCCCTTGAGCAGGTGGCTAACGCCTTCCCCGAGGCCTTCGAGCGTCAGCGGGAACATGTCGAACGTCTGGCGCACGTACTCGATGGTGTTGCCGCTCCAGTACCTCTGCGGTTCGGGGTTGAGCCAGATGCTGCGGTGGTAGTGCTGGCTCAGCATCATGAGCCACTGCAGGCCTTCGACGCCCCGGTCGTCTCCGAGGTCGAGCGAGCCACCGGCCGCCAGCAGCTCGTAGGGCGCCATCAAGGCGTCGCCGACCATGATCAGCTTGTAGTGTGGACCGGTTTCGTGGAGGAGGTCGCTCACTTTGATCGGTGTGTCGAAGCGCTCGGTTTCGTAGACGTGTCCGTACACGCAGTTGTGGAAGTAATACGTACGAAGCTCTTTGAAGTGCGACGACTTCTTAGCTGCGGAGAAGAGGCGCGAGCACAAGTGGGCGAACGGGTCCATCGAGCCACCGACGTCCATCATCAAGATGATGCGGGTGTTGTGCCGCCGGGGAGGGCGCGTGACGACCTCGAGCTCACCCGCGTTCTGCGCCGTGGCGTCGATGGTGCCTTCGAGATCGAGCTCCTGATCTCCGCCTTCGCGGGCGAACTGGCGTAGCTTTCGAAGCGCGACTTGCATCTGGCGGACGTCGAGAGTGAGGTCTTGTCGGTAGGGACGATAGAGGCGTGCGTCGGCCACCTTCACCGCGCTTCGGCCGCCGCCCGAGCCACCGATGCGGAACCCTTTCGGGGAGCGTCCGCCGTGGCCGAATGGCGAAGTTCCACCCGTGCCGATCCACTTGTTGCCGCCGTCGTGTTGCTCGTCTTGTTCGGCGAGGCGTTCTTCGAAGAGCTTGCGAAGCTCGTCGAGGTCCAGATTCTCCACGAACTCACGTTGCTCGTCCGTGAGCTCCGCCATGTCTTCCTTGGCTTTCTGCAGCCAATCCCACAGCTCGTCCTTGAGCTTCTTGGACTCGATCTCGATGCCCTTGAAAAATGACAGGAACGCTTCGTCGAACGAGTCGAGATGCGCTTCGCTGTGAATCATCACCGAGCGGGCGACGTTGTAAAACCCGTCGAGCGAGCTGTCATGGAGCCCCGCTTGCAGTGCTTGGGCAAGCGCGATCACCTCTTGCGTCCCGACGGGGACACCTCGGCCGCGAAGCTCGTACATGAAAGGGACTAGGATTTTAGCTTCTCCATTGCCTGCCGCCCGAGAGCTGGTCGGCGAAGGCGACGAGGTCTTGTTCCTTCTTGAGTAAAGCGCCCAGGAAGGGGAGGTTCTCTTCGAGCTTCACCCCGTCGATGCCTGCGCGCTGCAGGACGGCGATCCAGTCGACGAGCTCGCTCGTGCTCGGACGCTTTCGCAGGCGCCGCATGCTGCGGATCTCGTAGAAAGTCTTGAGGGCCTGGTCGATGAGACTCTCGTGAACCTTGGGATGGTGGACCCGGACGATCTCGTTCATCAGCTCGGGGGTCGGGAAATCGATGAAGTGGAACACGCAGCGACGTAGGAACGCGTCGGGGAGCTCTTTCTCCGCGTTGCTCGTGATGATCACGATGGGGCGTTGCGTCGCGATGATGTCCTGTTGGGTCTCGTCGACGTGGAACTGCATGCGGTCGAGCTCGTTGAGGAGGTCGTTGGGGAACTCGACGTCGGCCTTGTCGATTTCGTCGATCAGTAGGACCACGCGCTCCTTGGCGGCGAACGACTCGCCCATCGGGCCGAGCTTGATGTATTCGCCGATGTCGTTGACGTCCTTGTCCCCGAACCGCGAGTCGTAGAGACGCTGGACCGTGTCGTACACGTAGAGGCCATGCTGGGCGAGGGTCGTGCTCCGGATGTTCCAGCGAAGGAGGGGCATCTGCAGGGCCTCGGACACCGCCTCGGCCAGCAAGGTCTTGCCGGTCCCAGGCTCCCCCCGAATCAGGAGGGGCCGTTCGAGCACCACCGCACAGTTGACTGCGGATTCGAGCGCCTCGCTCGTGAGGTAGGTAGAAGTCCCGGAAAAACGTGCAAAATCATCAGCCATGACGCGCAAACCTATCATGGTCCCGCGTTTTGGCGACCGCGACCCCCGACAGCCACTGCCTGCGCCCCTGCAGCCCGTCCCTCGCGTCAGTGCCAGTGCCAGTGTCAGTGCCAGTGTCAGTGCCAGTGCCAGTGTCAGTGTCAGTGTCAGCGCCAGTGCCAGTGCCAGCGATCGTGTTC
>CBDURI010000042.1:0-14314 GCA_965369435.1 uncultured bacterium | reverse complement strand
ACTGTCGAGGTAGACGAGTGGCTTTGCGTGCACCTCCTGATGAAGCGCCGGAAAGTCCTCACGTACACTCTGTACATCGAACAGCTCGCGCCTCGAAGGGGACGCGGGCGAGACTTCACTCATGTAACCCCCCGAATTTCTTCACCATGGGGAATCCGCGTGAGCAGGGCTTCGCGCATACGCGCGCGGGTCGGCTCGTGGCTGACCCGATCTACAATCGACTCCAAGAACGCGTAAGTCAGCATTGAGCGTGCGAGGTCTTCGGGAATCCCGCGAGCGCGCAGATAGAAGAGCTGGTCTTCATCGAGCGAGCCCACCGTGACCCCGTGGCTGCAGATCACGTCGTCTGCGTCGATCTCGAGGTGTGGCTTCGTGTGAACCGTAGCCGTATCCGAGAGAAGCAAGTTGCGGTTCTCCTGGTGCGCTTCGGTTTTCTGGGCGTCACGGTGGACCACGACGAGCCCGTCGAACACCGCGGTGCCCTTCCCCGAAGCGATGCCGCGATACGTCTGCGCGCTTCGGCAGTGCGAAGCCTGGTGCTCGACCGTCGTATGGTGATCGACGTGGTCGTCGCCCTCGACCAGATACGCACCATCGAGCTGGCACTCCGCTCCCTTGCCCTGGAGCATGCAACGAACGTCGAAGCGAAGCAGAGCGCCACCCAAGGTCACTACCGTCGAGCGATAGGTGCTGTCGGTATCCTGACGAACATCCACCCGGCCCACCTGAAGGCCGGCGTTCTCGTGAATGCGCGCGTGGCTCATCTTGGCGTTGCGGCCGAGGTCGACCTCGACAACCGAATTGGTGAGCGGCCCGACCTCGGTGCCGGCGTAGGTTTCAATGAGGGTCAGCTCGGCGTTGTCGCCCAGGGTGATGAGAACTCGCGGGTAGATGACACTCGAGTCGGACGACGTTGGAATCGCGTGGGTGAGCTCGATCGGCGTCTCGACGATGGTGCCCGCCGGAACGTCGATCCAGAGGCCGTCACTGAACAAGGCGGTATTGAGAGCGGCGAAGTGCGTCGGTGCTCCACCGAGGTCGAGTCGCCCTTCTAGAAGCTCGGGCTCTGCCTGCAGCACCTGTCTCAAGCTACGGGCGGTGACACCTGCGGGGAGCGACGACACGAGCGAGGGGATCCCACGGTCGTTGCGCGAGAACTCGGCGTTGACGACCGAGCGCACCGGTGTGAACCGCCATGCCTCGGTCCGCTTCGTCGGGAGGCCCTGCTCCCGAAGTGCCTCGGCCGCGCGGCCGCGAAGTGCGCGCAACCATCCCGGCCCCGTGTCGAACGAGGTGGGGAGGCTCCCGAGGAGCGTCTGGCGGGTAGCGTCGGTCACAGCTGCGGCGCGTCCCGGACCTCGCTGTACCCCTTTTCTTCGAGCTGCTTGGCGAGGTCCTTGTCTCCGGTTCGAACGATTCGGCCGTCGATCAATACGTGCACGACGTCCGGGACGATGTGATCGAGCAGTCGCTGATAGTGGGTGATGACCAGCATCGACCGCTCGGGGCTGCGCATGGCGTTCACACCCTTAGCCACGACCTTGAGCGCATCGATGTCGAGCCCGGAATCGGTCTCGTCGAGCACCGCGAGCGACGGCTCGAGCACAGCCATCTGAAAGATTTCGTTGCGCTTCTTCTCACCACCGCTGAAACCGTCGTTCACAGCGCGCTTGGTGAGCTCGTCGGGGAGCTCCACCAACGCGGCTTTCTCTTTCGAAAGCTTCATGAAGTCGATCGCGTCGAGCGGCTCTTCGCCGCGATGCTTGCGGATCGCGTTGAGCGCGGCTTTCAGGAAATAGATGTTGCTCACGCCCGGAATCGCGACCGGGTATTGAAAACCTAGGAAAAGCCCCTCGGCCGCGCGCAGCTCGGGCGCCATCTCGAGTAGGTCCTTCCCTTTGTAAAGCACACGTCCCTTCGTGACGTCGTAGCCGTCGCGGCCGGCGAGCACGTACGAAAGCGTGCTCTTGCCGGAGCCGTTTGGCCCCATGAGTGCATGCACTTGCCCCACCCCAATTTCGAGGTCGATCCCCTTGAGAATGGGCTTGCCGTCTACCTCGACGTGCAGGTTCTCGATCTTCAACATCAACCGACAGCTCCTTCCAGGCTGACGCCGAGGAGCTTCTGCGCCTCGACTGCGAACTCCATCGGCAGCTCTTTCAGGACTTGCTTGGCGAACCCGTTGACGATGAGGCTCACCGCGTCCTCCTCGGAGAGGCCCCGCTGCCGACAATAGAAAAGTTGGTCCTCCCCGATGCGCGAGGTCGTCGCCTCGTGCTCGAGCTTCGATGAGCTGTTGCGCACGTCGACGTACGGCACCGTGTGAGCGGCGCACTTGTCGCCGATCAACAGCGAATCGCATTGGGTGTAGTTGCGAGCGTTGGTCGCCCCACGAGAGATCTTCACGCCCCCGCGATAGGTCTGGTGGCCGTGCCCAGCGCTGATCCCCTTCGAAATGATGGTGGATCTCGTGTTCTTGCCGAGATGGATCATCTTGGTCCCGGTATCCGCCTGCTGACGGTGGTTGCTCAACGCCACCGAGTAGAACTCTCCAATCGAGTCATCGCCCTTGAGAATGCAACTCGGGTACTTCCACGTGATCGCCGAGCCAGTCTCGACCTGCGTCCAGCTGATCTTCGAACGCGCACCTTCGCAAAGGCCACGCTTGGTGACGAAGTTGAAGATGCCGCCCTTCCCATTCTCGTCGCCCGGATACCAGTTCTGCACGGTCGAGTACTTGATCTGGGCATCCTTGTGCGCGACCAGCTCGACAACCGCAGCGTGAAGTTGGTTCTCGTCGCGCATCGGCGCAGTGCAACCCTCGAGGTAACTCACGTAGCTCCCCTCGTCAGCGATGATGAGGGTCCGCTCGAACTGCCCGGTGTTCGCCGCATTGATACGGAAGTACGTCGACAGCTCCATGGGGCAACGCACGCCCTTGGGAACGTAGACGACGGACCCATCGCTGAAGACCGCGCTGTTGAGCGCAGAGAAAAAATTATCGGAGACGGGCACGACCGAGCCGAGGTACTTTCTGATGAGCTCTGGGTGTTCTTTCACTGCTTCGGAGAAGGGCATGAAGATGACACCGACCTCGGCGAGCTTGTCGCGGAACGTCGTGGCTACCGACACGCTGTCGAAGACGGCATCGACCGCCACGCCGGCGAGGATCTCACGCTCGTGGAGCGGAATCCCCAGCTTTTCATACGTCGCGAGCAGCTCCGGGTCGACTTCGTCGAGGCTCTTCGGCGCGTTCTCGTTCGTCTTGGGCGCGGCGTAGTAGCACATCTCTTGGTAGTCGATCTTTGGGTAGCTGACCTTGGCCCAGGTGGGCTCCTTCATCTCGAGCCATCGACGGTACGCCTTGAGGCGCCACTGAAGCAGCCACTCCGGCTCCTGCTTCTTGTTCGAGATGAAGGCGACGATGTCTTCGCTCAAACCGGGCGGCGCATACTCCTCTTCGATGTCGGTGACGAAACCGGCGTCGTATTTCTTCTCGAGAATGTCATCGATCTGTTCGGTTGATGCGGACATGAGTTACTCCATCGGCTCGGCCGCGCGCAGTCGTTCGGCCTCTTGGCTCGAGCGCGCAATCAGCACGAGCTCCGCCGTGCCTGGGAACGCCATGTCCGCCAGCGTGATTTCGGACAGAGCCCTCTGGACAGCAACGTTGATTCGCTGCCAGTTTGCGCGAACGCCGCAGTTGGTTTCGTACTCGCAAAGCGAGTCGGTTGTCTCGTCCGAGCACTCCGTTACGGCAATCGGCCCCTCGATTGCTTCAATGACTTCGTCGACGCCGATCTGCTCGGCCGACCGCGCGAGCGTGTAGCCACCCTTGGCGCCACGCTGCGAAACGACGACCCCGGCGCGAGCCAGCTTCTTCAGCACCTTGCTCGCCGTGGGCTCCGGGATTTGGGTCTGCACGGCCAAGTCACGGGCAGCGTGAGGCGCCTCCGCAGTGGCCAGGTGTGTCGCCAGCACGACTGCATAGTCAGTCATTTTTGAAATGCGCAGCATTTTCAGTACTTTACATAGAGGACTGTTTCAGTCCTATATGGGGATCTAGAGTACCCACGGGTGAGTGTCAAGGTTGCCCATGGCCAAGACCTACGACGCGATCGACGACAAGCTTCGGACCTTCATCGAGGAGCAAAAGATGTTCTTCGTGGCGACCGCACCGCTGAGCCCGGACGGGCACATCAACGTGTCTCCAAAGGGCCTTGCGGGCACCTTCGCGGTCATCGACGATCGGACGATCGCATACCTGGACCTCACCGGTAGCGGTGTTGAAACTATCGCGCACCTTCGAGAGAACGGCCGCATCTGCGTCATGTTCTGCGCGTTCGACGGCCGGCCCCGCATCGTGCGCGTACATGGAGTAGGTGATGCCGTGGAACCGAACGACGCAGAGTTCGAAAGCCTGAGCCAGCGCTTCGACGAGTATCCGGGAGTGCGCTCGATCATTCGAGTTCGCGCGACCCGCATCAGTGACTCCTGCGGCTATGGCGTGCCCATATACGAGCACAAGGGCGGACGTGATCAGCTTCAGCGCTGGGCCGACAACAAGGGTGAGGAAGGCATCGCGCAGTACCAGCGGGACAACAACACCGAAAGCCTAGACGGACTACCGAGCTTGCTCGGGGACCATTAGCACCGGCACAGGCGAGATGCGGATACAGCGAGACGCGGTGCTCCCGAGAAGCAGGCGTCCGAGTACCCCTTGCCGATGCGTGCCCACCACGAGGATATCGGCTGTCACCATTTTGGCGGCATCGCACATGGCACGGGAGGCGTAGTCGGCCGAAACGACCTGATGCATCTGCGCGCTGGGCGCGTGCTCCTCGACGTACGCCGAGAGCTTCTGACCCGCTTCGATTTTGCTTTGGTCACGCAGCACCTGCCGCCAGGTGCGCTCCTCGTCAGGTTTCTCTTCGCCGCCCGCGGGGATGACGACGTTGGCCACGTGTAACTCGCCGTCGACGCGTGCGGCCGCGCGCTTCGCCCATGAGACGGCCGCCAACGAGGACGCGGAGAAGTCGGTGCCGACAAACCACTTGGTGCCCTGAAGGCCATCGGGAATCGGCGCTTCGCCGGTCGCGATGAACACCGGACGGTCGGCTGCGCGGATGACGCGCTCCGCAGTCGAGCCCAGCACCAACTCGGTCGTCCCCCTGCTGTCGACTGAACGCGGGCCGCTCGAGCCATATGGCCCGATGGTGATGAGGAACGAACCTCGCTGTTCGGCCAGCTCTGGAATGACGCGCCACGGCCTGCCACGGACCACGAACGCTTCAGTTTCGACGCCGGCGGCGACGCAGCGCGCCTGCTCCTTCTGGAGCTCGGCCTCGAGCACAGCCTCATGACGGGTCGAGTCCTCCCTTGCGGCGTCGGCGGCGGCCTGGAGCTCCGGGGATTCGGGCCACCAAGAGTCCGCGTCATCGAGGATGTGAACGAGATCGAGATGGACGCCAAACGCTTTGGCTGTCGCGATCGCGAGGTCGACCGTCCGGGGGCCTGCGGAGGTCAGATCGGTCGCACAAAGGATGCTCGCTCCTGCCATGGCGGGAGCATAGATCAACGCTAGGCTTAGCCAAGCCGATGAGCGAAATGCCGATCTATATGGACCATCACGCGACGACACCGGTCGACGAACGGGTCCTTGCGGCGATGCTTCCCTACTTCGAGACCCGCTTCGGGAACCCGGCCAGCCGAACACACGCCCACGGAAGGGACGCGCGGGATGCGGTGGAGCGGGGGCGCGCCCAGGTCGCGGGATTGCTTGGGGCAAAGCCGGACGAGATCGTGTTCACCTCGGGGGCGACCGAGAGCGACAACCTGGCGCTCCGCGGGGCGGCCCAAGCACACCTCGGAGACAAGACGCACATCGTGACGGTCCGGACGGAGCACAGGGCCGTCGTCGATACGTGCACTGCGCTCGAGCGTGAAGGCTGGCGCGTCACGTGGCTCGAGGTCGACGCACGAGGGCTCATCTCGGTCGACGAGCTCGCCGACGCGCTGACCGACGACACGGCCGTCGTGAGCGTGATGCTCGCCAACAATGAAATCGGCGTCGTTCAAGATCTCGCTGCGATCGGCGCTCTCACTGCAAAGCGCGGCATCACGTTTCACTGTGACGCCGCTCAGGGCCTCGGATACCTGCCTTTCTCGGTCGACGAGCTGAACGTCGACCTGGTAAGCGTCGCGGCGCACAAGATGTACGGGCCGAAGGGCGTGGGCGCGCTCTACGTCCGAAAGTCGTCGCAGACGCGCGGCATCCCGGTCGCCCAGATGCTCGGCGGCGGCCACGAGAATGGGTTGCGCTCGGGCACCCTCAACGTACCCGGCATCGTCGGATTCGGGATGGCCGCCGAGCTCATGCAGAACGAAGGCCAGAAGGAGGCGGCGCGAGTCGGGTCGCTCCGGGACGCGTTGAAGGATCGTCTCCTCGACACGATCGAAGAGGTTCGGCTCAACGGAGCCGCCGAGCCACGCCATCCAGGCAACCTCAACCTGTCGTTCGGCTACGTCGACGGCGCGCGCCTGCTCCTCGAACTGTGCAAGGTGGTTTCGGTGTCGAGCGGCTCTGCGTGCAGCAGCGCGGAAGCGGGCCCAAGTTATGTGCTCGAAGCCATGGGGGTTCCCAAAGACTGGAGCGCCGCCTCGGTTCGTTTCGGCCTCGGGCGGCATACGACCGAAGCGGAAGTTCAAACCGTCGCCGATGCCGTCATCGAAATCGTCCAGCGACTCCGAGAGCGCTCCCCCCTTTGGGCGCGAAGGTCGAGCGGCGAGCCCGTTGATTGGTAATCGGCCCACCAAGCTGGCGGAACCGGTCCCCCCGCCTTACATTAGGACGGATGAGCGAGACCAATGGCATCACCCTGACACCTAGAGCCGTGCAAATGGCTAAGCAAAAGGTCGCCGACCTCGACGCACCGGTCGAGGGCCTCCGGCTTGGCGTCAAGGGCGGCGGCTGCTCCGGCTACTCCTACGTGTACGACTTCGCCAAGAAGATCCGCCCCGACAAAGATCTGGTGTTCGAATTCGACGGCCTCAAGGTCGTGGTCGACAACCGGAGCATCAAGTTTCTGGCGGGCGCCGTACTCGACTGGGAACAGAGCTTGATGAGCTACGGTTTCAAGTGGAACAACCCCAATGCCAACGGCGGCTGCGGGTGCGGCGAGTCTTTCGACGTCGACTAGAAGCCTTCTTCGAGCGGCACGGGAATCGGGTTCGGCAGGTCCGTGTACCGCTGCAGATCTTCGGGCGTGCACTCCGCCGGAAGTGACTGTGGACTGTTCAGCTCCACCGAGCGGCAGCAGCGGTCGAAGGCGGGCTCGGGCCCAGTCTCGGGCCCACCATCTGCGCAGGGATCGGGAATCGGGAGCTCGACGGGGGCGATCTTGCTCGCGATCCGAGCCCGAATGCCCTGGAAGCTGAATGAGACCCCCGTAGCCGTGCACTCGTCGTCGGGGCTTCCAACGCCGGGGTCAACGCGTAGATCGAGATTGTCGGTGAGCAGGCCGACGATGCTCCCACGGAAAGACTCGTCGCAAATGCCCAGCGGTTCCAGTGTTGCGATCAGCTTGCCCGTAGGGAATCGCCCGGCGAGAAGGCCCTTCTCGAGGATCTGGCCGTCTTCACTGATATCGGCGACCAAGAACCCATTGATCGCGATCGAAAAGGCGCCCGGCCCCGTAAGGAACACGAAGGTGGCTCCAGTATCGACGGGAAGCACGACACGGCCGTTGCTGATGTACGCGTCGCTCTTCCAAACATCCGGACGATCGAGGTCGCCCGCAACCAAGCTCGACGGGTCGACGAAAAAGTGGTCGTCCCCATCCCAGGCGGGTTCTGGCGCTTCCGCGACTGCACCCGGCAACATCAGCGTGGCCCCGCCCGGACCACCCCATTCGACGGCGGAAACATCGTCGAGTGATGTTCCGTCGACCGCGGAGAGCACCGACACGTCAACCTTCGCATCGTTGGGAGTCCCGTTCCAATCGCGGAGCCGCAGCAACACAGTACCCTGACCCCGCCCTTGGTTGAGCGCGATGTTGTCCTCGAGACACGAGATCAGGCTCACCACCGTCGGCAGAACGTACTGACCGAAAGCGTTGTCAATCCCCTTGTCTCCATCGAGCGGTGGATTGCCGTTGGCCGCGACACACTCGGCGGCGTCGCCGATCGACGCCGTGTTCATCCCGTCCAAGTCGAGACCGAAACGACGCCACCGATCACCGGACTGGTTGAGAGAGACATTGCGGAACGCGAACACCGCCTCGACGTCATCCTCATTGGAGCTCGTGCTCGGGGCGGGCCGATCCGGAAGGCCCGCAAGCCCTTCCTCCATCAGACCGGAGTCGTAGACACTGCACGCCGGAGCGCTCAGCAAAAGGGTCATAAGCAACAAAGTAAGCAGAGGTTTCATCGGTTCGTGGCTCGGTAAGCGAGCTACTAAAATCTAGCATCACTAGAACCAAACAGTGACAGAAGATCGCGATAGATTGTGATCTATCTTACTAAACCGGACGCCGAGACCACCAAGCCGCCAGTGCGCTCCCTAGGATGCAATGGCTTATCGCGGAGATCGCGCTCGGAATGACGGTCAGCGGGTTGGCAAAGTGGGCCTGCGCCAGGACGGCCCCGAGACCCGAGTTCTGCATGCCGACTTCGATCGACGTCGTCCGCGCGATACTTCCGAAACCGCCACTCAGACCTCCCAACAGATAGCCGAGCAAGAAGCCGAAGGTGTGCACGGTAAGCACGGCGCCGGTGAGCTGCAGGCCAGATTCAAGGACGGCGTCTTTGCGCGCCCCGAGAATCGCAGCGACGATCAAGACGATCATCAGCACAGCAGCGGCCGGCGCTGCGGGCAGCAGCTTCTCGGTCAGTCTCGGTAGATAGCGGCGCATGAACAGCCCGATGGCGACGGGAAGTAGAACCACCTCGGCCGTGGTCACGAACAACCCCAAGCCGTCGACGTCGACCCGACTGCCCACGATCCAGTTGGTGAGCAGCGGTGTGCACGCGGCGGCGAGCATCGTGGAGAGGGCGGTCATCGACACCGAGAGGGCGACGTCGGCCTTGGCCAAGTAGGCGATCACGTTGGACGCGGTGCCGCCTGGACAACAGGAGACCAACACCAAGCCGACCGCGAACGGCGTCGGGAGTTGAAACAGCATTCCTACGCCCCAACCAAGAAGAGGCATGACCGTGTACTGCAGCAGCACCCCCCAAAGGATGGGCGCCGGGGCCCGAAAAACGCGGGAGAAATCGGTAAGCTCGAGGGTGAGACCCATGCCGAGCATGATGATCTGAAGTCCGGGTGTGATCAGCCCGTAGTCGAGAAACCACGCGAACGCGGGCGGGTAGACTAGAGCAACGACACCGCCGAGGGTGACCCACAAAGGGAAGAGCCGGACGAACGCAGACACGAGGTCGCGATGTAGCACAGGGGGACGGCCAAGGGGCCATGGGAGACGCCGAAGTCCTTCCGTGCTAGAAATCCGGCTGCCATGTTTCGCCCCCCTACCGACGACGTCCGGATTGAAGGCCTTCGTCCGCTGATCCCGCCGGCCATCCTGATGGAGGAGGTCCATCCCGGAGAGGACGCGATCGGTCGAATTGCGGAGGCCCGCCGACGGATCAGCGACATCGTGCACGGCAAAGACGACCGGCTGCTGGTGGTCGTCGGTCCCTGCTCGATCCACGACCCGAAGGCGGCGCTCGACTACGCCAAGCAACTGAAGCCACTGCGCGACCAATATGCCGACGACCTCTGCATCGTGATGCGCACCTACTTCGAGAAGCCACGCACGACCGTCGGCTGGAAGGGGTTGATCAACGACCCCAATCTCGACGGGAGCTTCGACATCAATCGGGGGCTCCGCGTCGCGCGCGGCTTGCTCAGCGCCTTGGCGGAGCTCGACTTGCCGGCCGGGACCGAATTCCTCGACCCGATTTCGCCGCAGTTCGTGGCGGACCTCGTGTCTTGGGGCGCAATCGGTGCGCGCACCACGGAGAGCCAGGTGCACCGCGAGCTCGCAAGCGGCTTGTCGATGCCAGTGGGCTTCAAGAACGGCACCCGCGGCACAGTTAAGATCGCCGTAGAGGCGGTGAAGGCCGCTCGCAATCCACATCACTTCCTCTCGGTGACGAAGCAGGGCCTCTCCGCTATCGTGGCGACCAAGGGCAACCTCGACTGTCACGTCATCCTGCGTGGCGGAGCAGGGAAGCCCAACTATCAGCCTGAGCATGTCGCGGAGACGGTGGAAATGCTCGAAGGCGCAGGCCTCGAGGGGCGCCTCATGGTCGACTGCAGCCATGCAAACAGCGGCAAGGATCACGAGAAGCAGGCTGGCGTAGCGGCCGCGGTCGGGCAGCAGATCGCGCAGGGCAGCACCGGTGTGTTCGGTGTGATGTTGGAGAGCTTCCTCGTGGGCGGCCGGCAGGACGATGACCCGGGTACCGAGCTCACCTACGGGCAGAGCATCACCGACGCCTGCATGGGCTGGGAGTCCACCGTGCCTGTGATCGAAGGGCTCGCCGATTCGGTGCGTCAGCGCCGAACCGCCGGCAGCTGAGCGAAACCGAAGCCCTTAGAACAGTTCCGGTGTAGGCACTGGGATCTGAACCGTGCTCGGAAGCGCATCGAAGCGAGCCGCCTTGGTCAGTTTCTCCTCGGTGTCGCATGTGTCCGCACGTGTCCTGCCGGACAGCCACGAGCTCGGACAACAGCGATCGATCTCGACTGACCCTGCCGTCGCACAGGGCTCGAGCTCGGCCCGGGAAGACTCGGCTAGGCCGGCAATCTGGCCGGCAACCCCGTTGAAGGTCACGCCCAAGCTGAATGCGTCACACTCCGCACCGATGCCGTCGCGATCGGGGGATTGTTGGATGTCGGCGAACTGGCCGAAGAGCGACTCGATGACGCTGGCATTGATGTCGCACATGCCGATCCTCGGGGTCGCCTCGCCGAGCTTGTCGATGCTGAACCGTCCTGCAAAGAGGCCGTGGTCGAGCGAGGTCTGATCGTAACTGATGTCACCCATGATGACGCCGCCGTTGACCACAACCGTCATGGCGCCATCGCTCGGTACCGTGCCGTCGCCGGCGATCAACTTGAACTCGGTGCCGGCGACGAGGGGCACGACCAAGCGGCCGAGCGCGACATACCCGTCGACTTGCTGAACCTTTGGCAGGTCGAGGCTTGCCTCGCCGGATGCGTCGGTACCAAAGTCCCTCGGGTCGAGGAACCAGGAGTCCTCGTTATCCCATCCAGGGTCCGGGGCCTCGGCGCTCTGGCCACCGCTCAGGTACACGAGGTTGACGGGGTCGTTACCGCGAAAGCCGACTAGCGATGGTTCCTCGCTCGTCCCGTCGGTGGCCGTCGTGAGTATCGCTGTCACGCTCGCGTCGTTCGGCATTCCGTTCCAGCCTTGAACCCACAAAATGACGGTCCCGGTTCCACGGCCTTGTGTCAGCGCGAGGTTGTCTTCAAGACAAGGAAGGGCGCTACCGACGCTCGGCAAGAGGCTGGCGCCGAGCGAGTTGTCGATGCCCTTGTCGCCGTCCACTACAGCCTGGCCGACCACCGCGCCGTCCACCACGCGGGGCTTGCAGGTCCCGTCGTCCCGGCCGGTCGTCACCGCCGCATCCAGGTCGATGCCGATGCGGGTCGCCATCTCCGCCGACTGCCTGAGGAAGATATCCTTGAGCGCGAATACCAATGACGCGCGGTCATCGGCGGAACTCGTGTTCCCGGGTGGACGATCCGGTACGCCCGCGCTGCTGCTATCAATCAGACTCGGGTCGTACACACTGCACCCGAGCGCGAAGAGCAGGGTCCACAAACCGATGCCCCGGCTCAGCGTTCCCTCGGCAGCGTGGTGTCTCCCCCACATGCGTACAGGGTAGCAAGTGGGGGGAGCGGGCCAAGAAACTAGGTCGAGGGCGCCATCGTTCGGATGAACATCTCTATCATTTCCCAGGGGAGATTGGACGGAAGGCTGAGGATCGGAAGGTCTATCCCGTACTCGCGCCGGCGTTGCAGCTCCGAGATGCAGTACTTCGGGTCGCCTACGATGGTGAGCGCCTCGATCATCCCGTCAGGCACGGCGTCGGCCGCTTGTGAACGGGTTTTCTTGTCACGGTAGAGCTCGTCGACCCGCTTGCACTCGTCACCATAGCCGAAACCGGTGAGCAGCTCTTTGTAGTAGTCCCCCATACCGCCGATGTAGAAGGAGATGATCTGCCGGGCCTGTTGGATACCCGCGTCACCCAACGGGATGACCGTCGTGAAGGGCGCCGTCGTGATGTCGCGCGCGTCGCGGCCGGCCTTGGCGGCGCCCTCGGCGATCCAGGCGTGGCCTTGCTCCAGCTTGGTGTAGGGCCAGAAGGTCGGAATCCAGCCATCGGCCAGCTCTCCGATCGACGTAATCGACTTCTGCTTGAGCGCCGCGACGTAGATCGGAACATCGGAACGCAACGGGCTCATCGCGAGCTCGAAGGGACGGTAGTCGTGAAGCTTCGCGCCACTTTCGTGCAGACGCTTGCCGCTGAGCAACGTCTTCGTGACCCGGATCACATCGCGCAGTTGCGTGAGCGGCTTGTCGAACGCGCGCGCGTGAAAACCTTCGATGACCCGTTTGCCACTGGTCCCGAGTCCGAGGATGAGACGGCCTTCGCTGATCTCGTCCACCGTTGCGGCGTTCATTGCCAGGAGACCCGGTGAACGGCTGAAGCAGTTGACGATGCCGGTGCCGATCTTGATCTGCTTGGTGTGGACCGCGACCTCGGTGAGCAGCGAGAATATCTCGTAACCCCACGCCTCTGGAATCCAGAAGGAATCGTAACCAAGCTCATCGGCGAGAATCGCCGCTTTGAGGTAGAGCTTGCGATCGTAATTTTTCCAGAAGGGGAGAAGCCCGGTTCGTGCGGTCATCGAAACCTCCGGAAGCGGGAGTAGAACGTTTGGGAAGGGGTTTCAAGGGCATGCACGCTTGACAGTGTCCGGCGATTCATGCCACGAGCCTTCATTCGTAGGAGCCCGAGCGAATGAAGATCGACTCCGGATTGCTGGTCACCGACATGAAGCAAATCCCCGCCCGAGTGCGCGAGCTCGAAGAGGCCGGATTCGACGGATGCTTCACTTTCGAGGGGCCACACGAGCCGTTCATGCCACTCGTGTTGGCCGCGGAGCACTCCAAGCTGGAGGTCGGGACCGGACTTGCAATCGCGTTTGCGCGCACCCCGATGACGGTCGCTCATTTGGCCCACGACTTGCAGCAATTCTCGGGTGGCCGGTTCTGGCTCGGCCTCGGTTCACAGATCAAGCCGCACATCGAGGCGCGGTTCAGCATGCCATGGAGCAAACCCGTCACGCGCATGAAAGAGTTCGTCCGGGCGCTTCGCGCAATCTTCGCCAACTGGAACACGAACGAGAAACTCGATTTCCGCGGCGAGTTCTACAAGCACACGCTGATGCCGCCGATCTTCAGTCCTGGACCAGCCAAGGGCGGCGCACCGCCAATTTATCTCGGGGGCGTCGGGCCGAAAATGACCGAGGCTGCTGGCGAGGTGGCCGACGGCATGCTGCTGCATCCGTTCCACACCGAGCGATCGCTCGAAGAAGTGATGCTGCCCAACCTGCGGAAAGGTCTGGCGGCCTCCGAACGCCAACTGTCCGACTTCACGCTGTGCGCGCAGGTGCTCCTGGTGACAGGGAACGACGAAGCGGAGTTTGAGAACGCGCGGGCGATGACGCGCAATCAGATCGCGTTCTACGCTTCGACGCCGGCCTACCGCAGCGTCCTCGAAGCCGAGGGCTGCGCCGACCTGCAGCCAGAGCTTCGTCAGCTCACCAAAACGGGCCGGTGGCACGAGATGGCGGCGTTGATCGACGACGAGCTCCTCAGCCGAATCGCCGTCGTGGGAACGCCAGGCGAGGTCGCCGAAAGCCTGCACGCGCGCTACGGCTCGCTCGCAAGCCGACTGGCGTTCGCCTCTCCGTTCCCGCTCTCACAAGAGTGCGCGGCCGCGGTCATCAGCGACCTGCGAAGCCGCATGGACCCGGCATGACCGGGCCCCAGTGCGGCTCACCTCTCGTGGCTCTTGACTTCCAGGAGCAACATGCGATCGGCAGGGCCCTAAGGAGCTATCATGGTCGCCACGATCGGACTCACCGGGTTGCGCCCGGACCCAGACCGCGTGTCTAGGATCGCGTCTCCACCATACGACGTGATCAAGCCGGACACCCCCCTCGAGAAGCTGCTCAAAGAGGAGCCGAGCTCGTTATTTCACATCATCCTGGGAG
>CBDURI010000041.1:0-14380 GCA_965369435.1 uncultured bacterium | reverse complement strand
CGACCCCTGGCTCGGCGAGCGTGTTGCGACCGAGCGCGCGCTAGCGGCCACGTTGCAGGTCCCGCCAGCGACCAGCAGCATCCGCCCGACCGCCCAACACGACATGGCCGCGGCCTAGTGCGCACCTAGTCGCCGCTGAGGGAGTCTATTAGGGCGGAGACGTCTGCGGGGGCGGCCATCGCGTGGTAGCCCTTGTCGACGTAGAGGACCGTTCCGGTGATGCCGCTCGCCAGCGGGCTGCAGAGAAAGGCCGCCGCGTTGCCCACTTCCTCGGCCTGAAGCGCGTGCGGCAAGGGCGTGTTCATCTCGTAGTACTTGATCATCTTGTGGATGAACCCGATCGCGGATGCCGCGCGAGACGCGTAGGGCCCGGCCGAAATCACGTTGACCCGGTGTCCACCTTGGCGGCCCAGCTCGAACGCCAACATCCGGGCGTCGGTTTCGAGCGCAGCCTTGGCCGAAGCCATTCCGCCACCATAGTCGGCCACAACGCCTTGACTCGCTAGGTACGAGAGCGCCAACAGCGCCCCCTCCGGGCGCATCAAGGGCTGCAAGCGTTGGGCAAGCGAGACGAACGAATATGCGCTCGCGCCATGCGCTGCAAGATAGCCGCCCCGGCTCGTCTCCATCAACGGCTTGCTGACTTCGGGGCCGTTCGCAAGACTGTGCACGACGATGTCGAGGCATGAGGCACCAAAGTCCTCGCGGAGCTTGTTGGCTACACCCTCGATACTGAAATCGCCGCGTTCGCGGTAGCGCTTCTGGCCACGGAGCTCCTGGGGCGCATCCTCCAAAACGTCGTACTCGGCGTCGAGCGGATAAATGCGCTCGAACTCGAGCTTGCCCCCGTCGGGCATCGCCAAAGAGGAATCGAGTTTCCCGCGGCGTAACAGCGTCTCGAAGATCCCAAGCGCTGGCGGCCACGTGCCCACGCAAACCGACGCGCCAGCCATCGCAAGCGCCTTGGCGATTGCAAATCCAAACCCGGCATCGTCTGCAACGCCCGCGACGAAAGCCCGCTTCCCCGAAAGATCGATCGGCAACATGCGCGGAACCTTATCGCCTGTCCCGGCAAACCGCTACACTCCGCGCCATGAAGAAGAAGGACCAGGGAGTCGAGTACGTCCCGGTCGCCGAGCACTACTTCGAGAAGCGCGGATTGCGCCGGTATGCGGGCGTATGGTCGTTGTGGGCGCTCGGGGTCGGCGCGGTGATTTCGGGGGACTTCTTCGGGTGGAACTTCGGCCTCGCTGCCGGCGGGTTCGGTGGTCTTCTGATCGCAACAGTCGTCATTACGGTGATGTACGCCGGCCTGTGCTTCAGCATCGCGGAAATGGCGGCCGCCCTTCCGCACACCGGCGGTGCGTACTCGTTTGCGCGGTCGGCCATGGGACCATGGGGCGCGTACATCACAGGTCTTGCAGAGAACATGGAGTACATACTCACGCCCGCCGTGATCGTCGTCGGCATCGGTGGGTACCTCGGCGCGATCTTTGAGACCCCCGCGAGCGTCGAGCCACTGTGGTGGCTGGCCGCGTACGCCGCCTTCGTCGGCCTGAACGTCGCCGGCGTCGAGACGACGTTCCGTTTTACCGTGGTGATCACCATGCTGGCGCTCGCTGTGCTCGTCGTGTTCTGGATATCGGCGATTCCGCACTTCGACATGCAATGGGCCCTCAACATCGAGCCAGAGACGGGACAGAGCCAGTGGCTGCCGTACGGCGCGGCCGGTATTCTGGCGGCGCTTCCCTTTGCGATCTGGTTCTTCTTGGCGATCGAACAGCTTCCGCTCGCCGGTGAAGAAGCGCATACCCCCGCGCGCGATCTACCGCGTGGGCTGCTCTACGGCCTACTCACCCTCGTCGTGGCGGCCTTTCTGACCCTCTTCCTGAACGCGGGGATCCGGCCGGGCTCCCAGGTGCTCGGCTCTTCCGCGGAACCGTTATTCGAAGGTTTCAAGACGATCTTCGGTGCGGGCCTCGGCGCGAAACTGCTAGCACTCGTCGCGGTGACTGGCCTGATCGCAAGCTTCCACAGCATCATCTTCGCGTACGGGCGACAAATCTTTTCGCTCTCGCGCGCGGGCTACTTCCCACGCTGGCTCTCGCGGACGCATCATCGCCGCCAGACACCTCACGTCGCGCTCTTCGTCGGCGCCCTGCTCGGTTACGTGGTCGCCTACGGTATTCACTCGCTCGGCCCCGAGCATCCAGTTGGCGCCGTCCTGCTCAACATGGCGGTCTTCGGCGCGGTCATTGCGTACGCGCTTCAGATGGTGTCGTACATCCTGTTGCGCATTCGGTTGCCTCACATCGACCGACCTTACCGAAGCCCCCTCGGCATACCGGGCGCGGTAGTGGCGCTGCTCATCGCGATAGTCACCCTGGTGGCACTGTTCGTCACCGACCCGATCTATCAACGGGTCGTAGCGGGAGCGGCGGTTTGGTACGGCCTCGGACTCCTGTGGTTCGCCTTCTATGCGCGACACCGGTTGGTCCTCTCCCCAGAGGAATCTTTCGCGCTTTCGGCGCACAGTTCGCAAGACGACCCCTAGCGGGCGTGCCAAGCTACTCCCCATGCGGGTTCTGTTGCTGCGACATGGAGAAGCGGTCGATATGCGTTCAGCTCCGACCGACCAGGACCGTTGGCTGACCGACGCAGGGCGGCGGACGATGGCCAAGGTCGGCGCGGCCTTGGCGGGCCATGGCCTGCAATACTCGCGCATTTACACGAGCCCCTTGGTGCGCGCGGTTCAAACCGCGGAGATCTTGGCGTCCACGCACCCCGGCTTCCAAGGCCCCCTCGAGGTGCAGTCCGCGCTATCGAGCGAAGTCGGCAGCACCGCGCAGGCCCTCGAGCCGCTCGAGCATGCGTCCGACGATGACTTGCTCGTGATGGTGACGCACATGCCGAAGGTCGGTGTGCTCGCGGGCCATCTCTGCCAACTGGCCACGTTTCCGTCTTTCCGAACGTCGGCCGCTTGCTTGTTGCGCATCGAGGGCGGCAAGGGCCACTTCCAGTGGATGCTAGACCCGCAAACCCTAGAGCTAAAGCGCCCCTGACGGCCCACAGCACTAGTGTGCGAAACCTAGATCCGTACTCTAGACGGTGCAGACCTGGTTGCGACCTCGGTGCTTCGCTTCGTAAAGCGCCTTGTCGCCTTGCACGAACAGGTCCGCAGCGGTTGAAGCGTGATCGGGAAACGTCGCGACGCCGAGAGACGCGGTGACCTTCAGGGGCCCGAGCTCGGTCAACACCTCGGTCTTCTCCAGCTCCTCGCGAACTCGCTCCGCAAGCAGCTGTGCGCCGCGCACATCGGTCTCTTCGCAGAGCACGCAAAACTCTTCTCCGCCAAAGCGGGCGACGATGTCGGTCTCTCGCTTGACGCGCCGAAGCACCTCACCGAGCTCCTTGAGGACCCGGTCGCCCGCAGCGTGACCGTAGGTGTCGTTGACCGCTTTGAAGTGGTCGAGATCCGTCACAATCAGAGACAGTTTGCGGCCGAATCGTTGCGCGGCCATCAGCTTCTGCTCCATCTGGTCGAGGAGCGCCCGCTTATTGAGGCAACCCGTCAGGCCGTCCGTCGTCGCCAACTCCTCGAGCAGACGAACGGATCGCGCGTTCGCCATCGCGACGGCGAGTTGGTTCGCGAGGGCTTGCAGCGTCTCGCGCGCTGAGGTGCCGAACGCGCCAGGCGCCTTCGCCGCAACGATCAAGGTTCCAATCGGCTCTTCGCGCGCCACCAGCGGCAATACGAGCAGCGACTCCATTGCTTTGAGTTTTGCCTTCTTGGTGAACAGCACCTGCTGTTTGGGGTCGAACTCGCCACGATACGGGAGGTAGTGCCGATTCTTGACCACCATCGCGGTGAGGGAGGCGTTGTCCCGGAAGCGAAGCCCTTGGAAGTCGAGCGCCCGTTCGCCTGCCGCACGTCGTACAACGTGCCGTCGCCCTTCCGGTTGGTACTCGGTGATCGCGGCAAAGTCGTGTGGCGCGATTTCCTTCGCTGCGGTCAACCCGAGCTCCATGACCACGTCCTGCGTGAGCGCCGTGCTGAGAGCCTGTGAAACACGATAGAGCGTCTCTTGCTCGCGCTTGGCGCTTTCGAGCTGAACGAAGACGCGTTCGTTTTCGAACGCGCGCAGAATGTGTGAGGTGCTATCCCGGAGCAGCTCTTCTTCCTCGGGCCCGAACGCGCGATCGATGACGCGATCGGCACAAAGCACCGCCCGCAGATGACCTCGCTCGAGGACGGGAACGGCGATGAACGACCGCACCGACGCAGGCCCCCGATAGTAACAAATCCCCCTATATCCCGGGCGAATCTGCTGCAGACTGGTGGTGACCTTCCTCCTTACAGCCGCGCCGACCGCCCCCGCGCCGAGGGCGAAAGGGCCATCGGCCACGTCATCGCTCTTCGTCACCAATTCGGCGATGCACAGTTGCTCGGCGTCGTCCGACGGCATCAGAAGCACACAGGTATGCAGGTCCAAGGTCCGATGCAGGAGCTGAAGCGCGTGATAGAGCGCTTGGCGAACTTCTTGAACGCTGGTTTCATATAGGCGCTCCTCGTCCCTCACTCGGTCCGACGAAGGCGCCACCAAACGAAAGAGTCGCGTATCCTCCTTCACTTTTTCCTTTTCGGCTGCAAGCTCGAGGTCCGACTTGCGTCGTACACGCACGATCTCCGCGCGCGTGAACACGTGACTGAGCGCGCCAAAGCAGACGATGAAGAGCGCGTTCACGCCGAGCAGCAACGGGTCACTGATCTGTTCGCCGAAGAACGCTGTCGCAAGGCCGAGTGCGAGCGCGAAGACTACGACACCGATACCCGCCGGCCCGACTGCGAACGACGCAACGAGCGCAACCGCCACGAACGTCAACGGATAGAGATCGCTACCAATGCCGCCACGGAACTGAACGAGCGCCTGCACACCGACGAGCAACAGGACGCCCAACTCGAACGCGGACCTCGGGTCAGCGCCCTGCCGATATGCGTTGTGGGCGCGGTGCCCGAAGAGCGCGATCCAGGCCACGACCCACGACAGGTGCAGCCAGCCGAGCTCCCGGCTGGCTGGAACGAAGAAGCCGGCCAACAAGAATGCCGCGAGCAGGAACGCGGCGGCCAATCCCCATGCCGACCGCGCGGTGCGCCTGACGCGGAGCGCTGCCTGGACGAGGGCCGTCATATGACAGCGGTGTTACGCCTGCTGCCATTCGTTCAGCAAGAAAAGCGCTCGAATGTGGGCAAGCCGCCCACCCCGCTCGGCTACCGAGGCGGGAACTGAAAGACGAACTCCTCGGCCCGGACCATGCCGAGCTCGTCTCGGGCGATACGCTCGACGTAGGCCGGATCGCTCCGCAGGGCATCGATCTCGCCTTTGAGGGTGGCAATCTCGCGAACCAGCTCTTCGTTGGAGTCGCGTAGCTCCTGGAGCTCCCCCCGGAGGTGGCGGTAGCGGGGCAGGCCCTGCTCGTCGAGAACCAAGGTTGGAACCGTCATGATCGCCATCACCATCAAGGAGAACGGGAGAAGGGCGGCGCTGGGTCTCACGAGGCAGAGCCTGCCGCAACCTGGGGTCCGAGCGCAATTTTCCGGACGCGTTCGCGGGCTTGACACGACCGCCCAAGCCTCTACTTTCTCGAGAAGGTGACGGTGACATTGGACGAACGCCATCGGCGGATCCTCTTTGCGGTCGTGACCGAGTACATCGCCTCGGGGCAGGCTGTGAGCTCGCGGCGCATTGCCAAGCGCTACGCGATCAAGCTGTCGCCCGCGACCGTTCGAAGTGTGCTCGTCGAGCTCGAAGACTCGGAGCTGTTGCGCCAGCCGCACACGAGCGCGGGCCGGGTTCCCACCGACGCTGGCTTCCGATGCTTCGTCGACGCCATGGCCTCGGGGGGCAACATTTCAAATGCTCACCGGACGGCACTGATTCAACGTCTGCAAGATCTGGAGCCCGGCGCCGACGCCGTTCGGGAAACCGGCCAGCTGCTGAGCCGCCTCACCGGCACCGCGACCATCATCGCCCGGCCGCCGGTTGCGGAGGCCATCCTCGATCAGCTTCGGTTCATGCGACTCTCGAGCGGGCGCACACTGGCAGTTCTGGTCGCGCGCTCGGGCGGAGTCGAGAACAGGGTCGTCGTGACGGAGCTCGACGTGGACGGCCACATCCTCGAGCGGGTGAACAACTACCTCGCCGATCTGGTTGGCGGCCGAACACTTCGATCCGTCCGCGACGTGCTCGCGGTTCGTATCGCCACAGAGCAGGGCCAGTACCAGGTTCTGCGCGAGCAGGCGCAGCGAATGGTGCAGGCTACGGTCGAAGGCCACGTCGAACGGGCCCGGGTCGTCATCGAGGGGCAGGGCGCGCTCTTCGACCGTCCGGAATTCGGGGATGCCGAGAAGATCCGAGGCTATCTCAACGCCTTCGAAGAGAAACAGAAGCTTCTGGAGCTCCTCGAGCAAACCCTGATCGCCGATGGGGTTCAGGTCTTCATCGGCTCGGAGACGGCGCTCGACGGGGTGGGCGACATCAGCGTCATTTCGAGTCCATACCGCCGGGACGGCACCAGCGTGGGCTCGTTCGGAATCGTGGGTCCGACTCGCATGGACTACAGGAAGTACATACCTTTGGTGGGGTTCGCGGCCGATGTGCTAAGCGACATCCTGGACGGTCGGCTTCCTGGCACGTCCAAGGGCTCCTAAGAGAAGACGGATACAGAGCATGAGCGAACACGCGGGGGAAAAGCCGAAGGACGAACGGGCCAGCGGCGAGAACGAAGACGAAGAGGTCATCTTTCCGGAGGAGGATCCCGGGGAAGAGGCGGAGCCGAGCGACCTCGAGAAGGCGCATACCGAGCGCGATCGGATGCGTGAGCAGCTCCTGCGTATCGCGGCCGACTTTGACAATTTCCGGAAACGATCGCGCAAAGAGATCGAAGAGGTCCGTCGGCGCACCGTCGAGGACACCCTCCGGGAGGTTCTGCCGATCGTGGACAACCTCGAGCGCGCGGCGGTCGCCATGACCGACGCAACTGAGGTATCGGCCGTCACGGACGGGGTCCACATGGTGCTCCGGGGCTTCGAGGACATCGCCGAACGATTGGGTCTGAAACGCGTTACAACTGTCGGTCGTCTGTTCGATCCGACCTGCCATGACGCCATGCAGCAGCAAGAAACCGACGAGCACGCGCCCGGCACGATCGTCGCAGAGATCGTTCCTGGCTACTACCTCGGAGAGCGCCTGTTGAGGCCGGCAATGGTCGTGGTGGCGAAGCCGCCGACCGGCACAGGTGATCAGGGCGGCGAGTCAGCCGGCGGCGCCGGCGGCGAAGCCGAAAGCGAATAGTCGCCCCTTAGATGCGACAACCCCCACCTCGGGGTATAAAGAAGCGCAGGCAAGCAAGATGGGGAAGATCATCGGGATCGATCTGGGTACGACCAACTCTTGTGTCGCGTTTGTCGACAACGGGCAGCCACAGGTGATCCCGAACGCGGAGGGCAGCCGCACCACACCCTCGGTCGTGTCGTTCTCCAAGGACGGCGAACGTCGCGTGGGTAGCGTGGCGAAACGGCAAGGTGTCACTCATCCGGAGAGCACCGTCTTTGCGATCAAGCGCTTGATGGGTCTGGCGTTCGACGCGGAGCCGGCGCAAAAGCACAGGCGCGCGGTGCCCTACCGAGTCGTCGAGAGCGAACGCGGAGACGCCTGGATCCAAATCGAGGAGCACCAGTACTCGCCACCCGAGATCTCGGCGATGATCCTCGAGAAGATGAAGGAGGTCGCCGAGTCGTTCCTCGGCGACGACATCGTCGAGGCGATCGTGACCGTGCCCGCCTACTTCAACGACGCCCAGCGCTCCGCGACGATAGCCGCAGGAAAGATCGCAGGCCTCGAAGTCCGCCGCATCATCAACGAGCCTACCGCAGCCGCGCTCGCATACGGCTTCGAAGAGAAAGAGGGCAAGCGGGTCGCCGTGTATGACCTTGGCGGTGGCACGTTCGATATCTCGATCTTGGAAATCGCCAATGGCGTCTTCAGTGTGAAGGCAACGGCAGGCGATACACATCTCGGCGGTGAAGACCTGGACAACGCATTGGTCGAAGAACTGGCGCGTCGCTTCGAAGAGAGCAGCGGCATCGACTTGCGCGAGGACCGCGTCGCGCTTCAGCGCCTCAAGGAGCAAGCCGAGAAGGCCAAGCACGAGCTGTCTTCGTCGCTCGAGACGGAGATCAACCTTCCGTTCATCGCATCGGATGACTCCGGCCCAAAGCATCTCGAAACCAGGCTCAAGCGGAGCGAGCTCGAGATCCTGGTCTCGGCGATCATCGACGAGACTCTCGGCCCCTGTCAGCAAGCGCTGGAGGACGCCGGAGTCAGGAGGGAAGACATCGACGAGATCCTGCTCGTCGGCGGCCAGAGCCGTATGCCCATGGTGCAGGCCAAAGTCGCGGACTTCTTCGGCAAGGAACCCCACAAAGGCGTCAACCCTGATGAGGTCGTCGCGATGGGCGCCGCGCTCCAGGGCGCCGCGCTCATCGGTGAAGTCGAAGAGGTTCTTCTTCTCGACGTCACGCCCCTGAGCCTCGGCGTCGAAACCGGCGGTGGCGTTTTTTACAAGCTGATTCCACGCAACACGACAGTGCCCACCCGCGCCAAAGAGATCTTCACGACGAGCGTCGACAACCAGAGCTTCGTTCCGATTCACGTGCTGCAAGGTGAACGCGACATGGCGGAGGACAACAAATCCTTGGCCAAGTTCGAGCTCGCGCCGATCCTTCCAGCACCGCGAGGTGTCCCGGAGATCGAGGTCACGTTCGACATCGACGCGGACGGCGTCGTAAACGTAAGCGCCAAAGATTTGGGCACGAGCCGAGAACAGAACATCCTCGTCGTCGCATCGAGCGGGCTCACTGAAGACGACATCGAGCGCATCATCGGCGAGGCGGATGCCTACAAAACGACCGACCAGAAGCGCCGCGAGCTAGCGGAGCTCCGCAACGCGGCCGAAGCACTATTGTACACGAGTGAGCGCGCGGTCGCCGAGTGCCGCGAGATGGTTCCCGAAGACGTCGTGGCGGAGGTCGAGGCAGACATCAAGTCGCTGCACGTATGCGTCGACGAAGGCGACGCCATCGCGATCAAGGACGCGCTCGAAACACTCGAGCTCAGCGCCTACAAGATCGCCGAGGCGATGTACGGCAGCGTCGACCTCGACGCGCCTGCCGAGGGCGAAGCTCAGTCCGAGTCGTGAGCACGGGCGAACGAGCGACGGCGAGCGGCGCACAATGGCTGGCCCGCCTCCGTTGGGGGGCGCTCGGAACCGAGGCGGGGGCGGTCCTCGTCGCGACCCAGATCTTGGGGGTCGAGCTGCCTTTCGCTCCCATCTGGTCGCTCGTTGCCGTCGGTGCCTTGTCGAACGTCTGGCTGGTATCCCGCAAGGGCCGTGCCGGCCACCTCGGTGCGTTCTTCCTACTCGACGTCGTGCTCCTGACCGGCATGTTGTACTTGTCGGGCGGGCCGACCAACCCGTTCAGCATCATCTACGTCGTGTACATCGCGATGTCGGCCGTCATGTTGACGCCCAGGTGGACTTGGACGATCGCGGGACTTTCGGTCGTCTCGTTTGCCGCTCTCTTCGTCATCCACGTCCCAAGCGAACATCTCGGGCATGCGGGTCACGGTGGCGGCTTTCAAGCTCACCTATACGGGATGTTCATCGCGCTCGTCTTGGCCGTGGCGCTGATCACTTTTTTCGTAAGCCAGTTGTCGTTGGAGCTCCGACGCCGTGAACGGGCGCTCGCCGAGGCCGAGGAACGCAGCCACCGTTGGGGAAAGCTCGCTTCAATCGCGACCTTGGCTGCCGGGGCGGCGCATGAGCTCGGGACTCCGCTCGGTACGATCGCCGTCGCTGCCAAAGAGATGGAGCGCCAAGCGCGGAAGCTCCGAGGGGGCGAGGGGCTCGTCGAAGATGCGGAGTTGATTCACGAAGAGCTGGAGCGGTGTCGCGTAGTGCTCGATCGAATGGCCGCTGCCGGAGGGGAGCACGTCGGCGAGACGCTGCGCTCGATCCCGATCGAAGACCTGTTTGCCGAGGTGCGCACCCGTCTGACCCCCGACCAAGGGAAGCGCTGGGTGACCACGACCGACGTCGCCAGTATCGAGGCGCCCCATGACGCGCTGGTGCAGATGGTCGAGAACATCACACGAAACGGGTTCGACGCCTGCGAAACAGAGCGTGTGGCACTCGAGGTGCGCGGGCTCGATCGAGCGGTCGAGCTTCGCTTCATCGATGAAGGGGGCGGCATGGACGCGGGCGCGGTGGAGCGCGCCACCGAGCCGTTTTTCACGACCAAGAACGCCGGCGACCGGATGGGTCTGGGGTTGTTCCTGGCGCGGACATTCGTAGACTCGTTGGGCGGCCGCCTCACCATCGAGTCAGCCACGGGCCAGGGCACCACGATCCGTGTCGTGCTTCCGCAGGGTCGGCGAGGCACATGACCGACGCAACCGATGACAGTGCCCCCAAGCCGTCGATCCTCCTCGTCGATGACGACGAGCGGTTCCGGTCACGCATGACGCGCGCGTTCGAGGAACGTGGTTACGAAGCGCAACAGGCCGAAGGATACGACGACGCGATCACGATCGCGGAGCGCGAGAGCACCGAGTATGCGGTGGTTGACCTTCGCATGCCGGGCAAATCCGGTTTGGAAGTGGTTCGCGCGCTGCACCGAATCGACCCGGCGACCAAGATCGTCGTGCTGACCGGTTACGGGAGCATTGCGACCGCGCTCGAAGCGATGCGTCTCGGCGCGACGCACTACTTGACCAAGCCAGCCGATGTCGACGAGGTGATCGCCTCGTTCGATCGGGACGGCGCTCAGCGGACGCAAGAGGCGCCTCCTGCCGAAAGCAGGACGCCACAAACGCCGTCATTGGCTCGAGTCGAGTGGGAGCACATCCAGAGAGTCCTGACCGACTGCGGTGGGAACATCACCAAGGCTGCGGAAAAACTAGGGATTCATCGGCGCTCGCTCCAACGGAAGCTCTCGAAGTTTCCAATGCCCCGCTGAGGCGCTGCGACGATTTGCCACGTACACTCGGGAACGGTTCGTCCCTAAGCTCCGGCAGTGAAGGGTTGGTATTGGGTGACCGTGGCGTTGTTCACGCCGCTGTGGATCGCTGCGGGGGCTTCCGCGTGCGGAACCTGTGCGGTAGGCGATCCGACCCTCACCATCGTCGGGTTCGAGCAACCCAAGGGCCAACGCGTGCGCACCTCGGCGACGCTGCGCCACCGGAACGACCGCATCGGCGAGCCCCAAGTCGATGAGCTTCGACTCTCCGAACAGCGCATGGAGCTTGCGGGGGCCTACTCGCCTACCGATCGATGGACCCTATCGCTGATGATGCCGCTCGTTCACCGATTGGTGAGCTCGGTCAATCTCGCGGAGGCGGACATCTGGGCACCGGGCGACCTCGAATTCAGGACGCGCGCCGTCGTCTGGCGCGACCGGAAGTTTGCTCCTCGACATTTGGTCAGCCTGATCGGCGGCCTCGAGTTCCCGACGAGCTCGATCGAGCGCGACGCACAGGGCGTGCCGCTGCCACTCGAGTTTCAGGCAGGCACCGGCTCGTGGGATCCCATCGTGGGCGCGTCGTACACCATGTTTTCCGATCCCTGGTCCGTCTACGTGTCATCCACGGCCATCTTCCCAACCCAGGGCACCGCCGACACGAAAGCGGGCACCAGCTTTCGGCAAACGGCGCTTGGGCAGTTCCAACCGTGGCACTTCCTCGCTTTCCAACTCGGTGCGGAATTCCGGATCGATCAGCCGGGGTACATCCAAGGTGTGCGTGACCCCAACACCGGTGGACACATCACCTACGGGACGCTGGGGGTGGTTGGATTGCCGCACGACAAGGTGATACTGCACTTGACGGCTGCCATCCCGATGATCCAGCGCCTGGACGGTCGACACGTCGAGGGTCTCGCGGTCACAGCAGGGTTGGTCTATGAAATCTAGCCTTCTCATCACGATCGCATTGTGTTGCGCAGCATCGCTTCCGCACTGCATGCGAGTCACCGACGGCATCGAGCTCGACGTCGCCTATCAGCCCGCCGCGACGCCGGCATCCGTCCGAACAGACGAGGGCTACCGGGTGCGCCTCGAGCGCGCGATGATTGCCGTCGGCCAAGTCGAGCTGATCAGGTGTGACAATTTTGTCCTGGATCTCTGGAGACTTGTCGTACCCGGGCGGGCAAGAGCACACGAGTTCACTTCTCCGACCAGTTTGGGTGTCCCGGTGGTGATCGATTTGATGGAGAGCGCTGGAGTTCCGCTGTTTGCAGGCACACTGCGCCCACCGCCAGGCAGGTACTGCGGCATTCGCGTCACTAGCATGCCCGCCGATCAGGACGCGGAGGGTTTAACCGACGAAAACCTGGAGATGATGCAACACAGCGTCCTCATCGCGGGACGGGTCGAAGACGAGTCGACCGGCGACGAGATACCACTGCTCGCCCGCATCTGGGAGGTCCTGCAGTGCGAAATGCTGTTCGATCGGCCTCTGGTTTTCGATAGTCCAGTCCTCGAGAGCGTCTCCATTCAAATCGACCACACCAAGTGGTTCGATGGCATTGATTTTGCACTGCAAGATACAGCCGCGGTGCAGCAACAGATAACCGAAAACGTACGGTCGTCGTTGCAGGCAGTCCTTCCGGAGACGGAAGCAGACCTCTAATGGCTGCGGAAAGATAGAGAATGAAGAAACTGACAATTCTTGGAGTGGCTCTTGCGCTAGGTAGCTTCGGTTGCGACAGCAGTAGCGGTAGTGGTGGCTCGGGCGGCACGGGCAGCCAAGCCGTGACCATCCAATTTGCGGCGAAGGTCGGAGCGGACGACTTCGTCTGCGGCGACACCTACGACAACCTCGGGGTCACCGACGCCTCGATGCAGGTCAGCGACTTCCGCTTCTACGTGCAGGACCTCGAGCTCAAGAACGCTAATGGCGACTACGTCGCGGTCACGCTCGACACCGCCGAAACCATCTGGCAACTCGAGAATGTGGTTCTCCTCGACTTCGAGGACGGCTGCACCGACTTCGGGAACGAGCCGATGAACACCGCCGTCACCGGCACCGTGCCAGAGGGGACATATGACGGGCTTCGCTTCAAGATGGGCGTACCCTTCGAGATCAACCACGAGAACCCCGCTACCGCACCGCCTCCGATGAACCTGACGTCGATGCAGTGGAGCTGGCAGGGCGGTTACAAGTTCCTCCGAATCGACTCCGGCACCTTCAGCATGACCGACTGGCGTATGCACCTCGGGAGCACCGGCTGTGACGGGGACCCGGTTTCAGGCGGCACGACGGCGTGCAGCAGCCCGAACCGCGTCGACGTGGATCTGGCTGCATTCGATCCGGCGGCCGACACCGTCGTCGCCGACTTCGCTGCGCTGGTCGCTCGGTCCGACCTGAGCGCCAACGAACCCGAAACGCCCGTCGGCTGCATGTCCGGTCAAATGGACGACGACTGTGAACCCCTTTTCGAGAGTCTTGGGCTCGCGTTTGGCGAAACTCCTGCCGGCACGCAGTCCTTTTTCTCGGTTGAATGAACTGAAAGTAGACGCTCCTCCCCATGAAACCTCTCCTCTACACTCTTAGCTTGCTCCTCTTCGTGGCCGGATGCGGCGACAGCGACGCCGCATCCGCGCCTGAGGAATGGGTCTGGGATCTCCCAGACACCGTCCCGGAGCCCCGCGTCCCCGAGGACAATCCGATGACCGCCGCGAAGGTCGAGCTGGGTCGTTTTCTTTTCTACGACACGCAACTCTCCGCCAACCAGACTCAGAGCTGCGGCACCTGCCACCTTCAGGAGCTTGCCTTTACGGATGGGCTTGCACAGGCGGAAGGATCCACGGGGCAGATCCACCCAAGAAGCTCGATGAGCATCGCGAACGCGGGCTACGCCGCATCTCTGACCTGGGCAAACCCAGCGGTCGTCCGATTGGAGAAGCAGGCACTCGTCCCGATGTTCGGAGAGGATCCGGTCGAGCTCGGAATGGCCAACATGGAAGACGAGCTTCTTCGCCGCATGCGGAACGACGAGAACTATCCGGAGATGTTTGCGGAGGCGTTTCCGAACGAGACAGCGCCGATCAGCCTCGACAGCATCACCAAGTCGATTGCTGACTTCCAGCGGCAGGTCACGAGCTTCGATTCCAAAGTCGACCATTGGCAACAAGGTGACCGGACCGCGCTCACCGAGTCGGAGCAGCGAGGCATGGCGCTATTCTTTGGGGGAACCAACGCGGCAGGCGTCGAGGACGCCTTCGAGTGCTTCCACTGCCACGGCGGATTCCTGTTTTCGCAGT
>CBDURI010000040.1:0-14580 GCA_965369435.1 uncultured bacterium | reverse complement strand
CAAGAGCTGCCGCGGCGTAAACGCCGACTGGTTCCCGCGCTCGCGTTGCTCCGCAAAGGCGATCAGATCATCCCCGGCCTCCGGCCCCACCCCTTCAGGGGCCTCCTCCGGGCGCGCCGCGACGGCCTCCAGCGCGCGCCCCTTTTCCCGTACGAGCGCCGCCTTGTCGTGCTCCCCTCGCTCGGCCAACAGATCTCCGAGCCCCAGCAAGGGCCTTGGATCCTCCGGCGCGATTCGAGCCGCCCCTAGCAACGCCTGCTGTGCGCGCAGCGAGTCGCCATCAGCCCTCCACGCTGCGGAACAAAGCAGCAGGTACTCCGGATCGTCCGCCAGTTCGTCGTGATGCACGCTCAACATCTCGAGCGCCGCCTGGGGCTTGCCTGCTTCGATCAGATCGCGTGCAATCTCCAACGGATGCGGGTGCCCAATGGGTTCCGCATCGTCGAACGCGTAGGCGTCGAAGCCGAAATCAGACACGGCAGCGATCCTACCAGAGCCCGCCCTGGATCCATGAATTCCCGCCGATCTCGGACTCACTCCGGGCCTTCTCCGCCAAAGCTTGTATACTCCCGCGCAATGTTTGTGGTCGCGTGCTCCGGTTTCCCCGTGCCGGTCAGCCGATATTGGCGGGAATTTCATGCGGTGGAGATCTCGGACACCGAGATCGCCATTCCAGGCGCGGGTACGGTGAGACGCTGGATTCGGGAAGCCCCAGATGACTTCCTGTTTACGGTGGTGGCGCCCAAATCGATCAGCGATTCGGGGTTCCGGCGCACCAAGGAGAACAAGGCGACATGCGAAGCTGTTTTGGCGCTCGCCACCGACATCAAGGCCAAGGCCGTCATATTTAGCGCAGACGAAAAGTTCAAGCATGGCAAGGCGAACCGAGCCGCTCTTCGAGCATTTCTAGGTTTTGTGCCCGCGAAAATGCCTCCGATCGTCTTCGATCTCGATGCCTGGAAGCCAAGCGACATCGTGGCGGCGTGCGGCGACCGGCCAGCCGTCGCGGCGTACGACCCGCTCACCGACGATCCGCCACCGAAGTCGAAAATGACTTACCTTCGGCTCCCTGGCCCAGCCGGCCACCGCTCACGCTACGACGAGGCGTCCGTGGCGAAGATCGCCGAACACTGCAAGAGCCTCGACCCCGAGCTGGGCATCTGCGTGTTCCAAAACATCGACATGCAGACCAACGCCCACCAGCTCACCAAGAGACTCGAGTAGCGGATGACGGAATCGGCGCCGGCGCCGACTGTGCTCACGCTCGCGGACGAGGACGCGGGGGAGCGCCTCGATCGCGTTCTCGGCCGCCGCTGCCCGGAGTTCTCACGTAGCGCCCTGCAGCGCTGGATCGAGCAAGGGCGCATCGAGCAGGCCGGCGAGGTCGTCTCTCGTAAGACGAAGGCCGTGGCGGGTGCCGAGGTCTCGATTCACCCTGCCCCACCCGAAGCCATGAGCGCCGAGGCGGAGGACATTCCCCTGGAGGTTGTGTTCGAGGACGCCCATCTGCTGGTCCTCGACAAGCCGGCGGGCCTCGTGGTTCATCCTGCGCCCGGTCATCCGGACGGGACGCTCGTCAACGCGCTGCTCCATCACTGCGATGTTCAGGGAGGATCGGACCCCGTGCGCCCTGGCATCGTCCACCGCCTCGACAAGGACACCAGCGGGGTGATGGTCGTCGCCAAGACACCCGCAACGCACGAGCGGCTGGTCGAGATGTTTCAGCAGCACGCCCTCGAGCGCGCGTACCTCGCGATTGCCCTTGGCCGGCCCCCGCAGTCGATCACGTATGACACGTTCCACGCTCGAAACCCTTCCCATCGAAAGAAGTTCACCTCGCGGGGCGACCGTGGGAAGCGGGCGGTCACACACCTCGAAACGATCGAGCTTCTGCACGGAAGTGCTTTGGTTCGTTGCCGTCTCGAGACCGGGCGGACCCATCAAATCCGTGTACACCTCGCCGAGCACGGGTACCCCGTTCTCGGCGATCCGCTCTACGGAAGGTCGATCGGAGACCCCAAGCTGCGCCGCGCATCGACCGAGCTTGGCCGCCAGGCACTGCACGCCGTCCTCCTCGCGTTCGCGCACCCGATCACAGGCGAGCCGATGCGCTTCGAGAACGAGCCCCCAGAGACGTTCCTGCGCGCGCTCGAGACCCTGCGGGTCCGCTAGCCAGCGTCCGGAGCGCCGGCATCGAGCTCCGGGTCGGGCGCGCACTGCGGGTACCCGCCGAGCACCTCCAAACACCGATCCTGGTCACACTGAAGGACCACGGAGTTGCAGCTCTGGAAGAACACGGGGTTGATCAGGATCGCCCGGCAGCAGTCCAGCAGGTCGAGGCAATCGTTGATCGCCTCCTCCCCGCACTGGCCACCGCCTCCACCACCGGTCCCGCCCACGCCGCCAGTCGCTCCAGCCCCTCCGGCCCCAGCGCCTGTGCAGCCGGCGCAAAGCAGAACGATGAAGCCGATGGCGAACCGCCGCCCAACAAAGTTAAGAGTCATTGCGCAGGGAGGCCTACCACATCGGCGATTCGACGTGCGCCTTGGAACGGACGAGGAGGTCGATGATCGCGCGATCGTACAGGTTGCGAGGAAGAAGCGCGGGTGCGACCCGGCTTTGATACAGATCACGTCCTTCTTGAACTTCGTCAGCCATCACATTGAAAAGATTATCGTTTTGAACTCCTTCGGCAATCTTGTCCTCGTTGTAGAGAGCAAGGTCACTCGAGATCGCTCGTGCCAAGCGTCGTGCAGCTTCTTCGGTTTCGATCAGCGCCATCGGTCCTCCGTACGCGAAGAGTGACGCAGTAGCCCCGCCTCTGTCAAAGAGCGGCCGGATCGATCTCGATAGCGCCCGGGCGGAGGATCCGCATCGGGCTGCTGGTTGCGTCGATCAGGGTCGAGGGAGCGCCGCCCGGCGAGACCCCGGGCACCACGCCGTCGAGCCCCTCCGCAAGGGCCACCGGAAGCTCGTCCACGCTTCGCAACGAGGGCTCGCCAGTTCGGTTGGCGCTGGTGGCGGTCAGGGGGCCTCCGAAAGCCCGCGCGAGATCGGCCGCAGGGCTCGGGCCGGGCACGCGGACACCGAGCTTGCCGTCGCGGGTGAGCCCTGGGCTCAGTCCCGGCTTGGCCGCGAGCAGTATCGTCAGCGGTCCGGGCCAGTGGGCTTCCATGAGGGCCCGCGCCGCCGCGGAAGGGACCTCGGCCACGTCGGCCACCGCCTGCGCGTCTGAAAGGAGGAGAGCGATCGGCATGTCGGCCGGCCGGCCCTTGAGCTCTGCAACCCGCGCGACGGCCTTCTCGTTGAGAGCGTCAGCCAGCAACCCGAGCCAGGTTTCTGTAGGACAGGCCACCACGCCCCCCCGTTCCAAGACCCTCACGAGCGCGGCCAGGTCGACCATCAGCGGGTGCGGGCCCGCCAGCCGATGTCCTGGCGGAGTTGCTTGCCTTCAAACTCGATCTTGGCGGCGGCCTCGTAGGCACGCTCGGCGGCCTGGTCGATCGTCTCACCAATGGCGGTGACCGAGAGCACGCGCCCGCCGGAGGTCACGACCGCGTCACCATCGAGCGCAGTGCCGGCATGAAATACGGTCACGTGCGGGAGCGCTGACGCTTCCTCGAGGCCGGTGATTACCTTCCCCTTCGCGTAGCTTCCCGGATAGCCGCCCGCCGCGAGCACGACGCACAGCGAAGCGGGAGCCTCCCACTGCGCGGTCAGCCCACCGAAGTCACCCTGCGCCGACCCCCGGATGAGCGGCATGAGCGAGCCCTTCCATCGCGTCACCAAGGTCTGGCATTCGGGATCACCGAAGCGCGTATTGTACTCCAGCACCAGCGGCTCGCCGTCGACGATCATGAGCCCGACGAACAGTGCGCCCCGGAAGGGACAGCCCTCGGCGGTCATGCCCCGCAGCGTCGGCTCGATCACCTGATCGAGGATCTTTTGCTCGATCTCGGGTGTCACGACAGGGGGAGGCGAATAGGCGCCCATGCCACCGGTGTTCGGACCCTTGTCGCCATCGAACGCGCGCTTGTGATCTTGAGCCGGAGCAAGCGGGATGAACCGGTGCCCGTCGGAGATGACGTGGTAGCTCACCTCTTGCCCGACCAGGCACTCCTCGATCAAGACGCGATCGCCCGCATCACCGAACGCGCGCTCGCGCATGATGCGGTCGACGCCCGCGATCGCTTCTTTCGCGTTGCTCGCCACGATGACGCCCTTCCCCGCTGCGAGGCCGTCCGCCTTCACCACGAGTGGACGATTGGCTTCCTCGATGTAGCGCGTCGCCGCGTCCGGGTCGTCGAACACCGCAAAGCCCGCGGTCGGAATGTCGTGCCGGGCCATGAACTGCTTGGAGAAGATCTTGGAACCCTCGAGCCGGGCCGCTGCTCGATCGGGGCCGAACGCATCGATGCCGTTGTCGCGAAGGGCGTCCACGACCCCCGCCACCAACGGTGCCTCCGGGCCGACCACGACCAGGTCTGCAGACTCTCGCTTGGCAAGCTCCACGACTTGCTCCGTGTCGGTCGGGTCGACGGCCACCGTCCGGCCCACGGCTGCGATACCCGCGTTGCCCGGCGCCCCGATGACTTCTACCCCGGCATCCTGCGACAGACGCCATGCCAGAGCGTGCTCGCGTGCGCCTCCTCCGACGATGAGAACACGCATCGTCAGTGCCGGAAGTGGCGAACGCCTGTAAACACCATCGCCATGTCAGCGGCGTCGGCGGCGGCGATGACTTTGTCGTCTCCCTTGGAGCCGCCGGGATGCACCACCGCGGTGATGCCCACCTTGGCGGCGGCTTCGATCCCGTCAGGGAACGGGAAGAACGCGTCCGAAGCCATGACGGCGCCCTTCGAGAGCTCCCCTGACTTCTGGGATGCGATACCGACCGCCGTGACGCGAGCCATCTGCCCGGCGCCCACGCCGACTGTGCGGTCGGGCTTGGCGAAAATGATCGCGTTGGATTTCACGTGTTTGCAAACGCGCCAAGCGAAGTCGAGCGCACGCATCTCGTCGTCGGTGGGCTGGCGCTTGGTCACGATCTTGCCCGCGCGAACCTCGCTCGGACCGGTTGCGTCCCGATCCTGCGCGACCAAGCCGCCGCCAACACGCTTGAACTGCAGCGCTGCGTAGTCAGCCGGCAGCCATTCGCCAGTTGCGAGGATGCGAAGGTTCTTCTTCTTTTGAAGCCGCTCGAGGGCCGGCGCTGCGAAACTCGGCGCAATGATGCACTCGATGAAGGTCTCGGCGACTGCGTTGGCGGTTGCCTCGTCGACCTCGCGGTTCAAGGCGACGATTCCGCCAAACGCGCTCTGCGAGTCCGCCTCACGGGCGATCCGGTACGCTTCTTCGAGGGTCGCGGCTGTGGCCACGCCGCACGGATTGGTGTGCTTGACGACCACCGCTGCAGGGCCTTCGAATTCGCGCACCGCTTCGATGGTCGCGTCGACGTCGACGAGGTTGTTGAATGAAAGCTCCTTGCCACCCGCACCCAGCGACTCGGCCAGTGCCAGGCTTCCGGCCGGAGCGCCGCGCTCGATGTAAAACGCGCCTTGCTGATGTGGGTTCTCGCCGTAGCGAACGTCGTAGGCTTTGGTGAAGCTCAAGGTCAGCGCGCCCGGGAACTTCGAATCGCTTCCCTGCGACGTCAGATACGCGGAGATCGCGCCGTCGTACGCCGCAGTCTGCGTAAATGCCTTCGCCGCCAAGCGCGCGCGCAACGAAGCGTTCGGACCATCGCCGGACTTTACCGCGGCCAGCACCTGCGGGTAGTCGCCCGGCTCGGTGACGACGGTAACGCGCGCCTGATTCTTGGCCGCGCTCCGAACCATCGAGGGGCCGCCGATGTCGATGTTCTCGATAGTCTCTTCGTGGGAGGCGCCGCGGGCGACCGTTTGCTCGAAAGGATACAAGTTCACGCAAACCAGGTCGATGGGCTTGCCGCCAATGGCGCCGAGGGCATCGCGATCCTCGCCGTTGTCCCGCATGAGAATCCCGCCGTGCACCCGCGGGTGCAGTGTCTTCACACGACCGTCCATGATCTCGGGCGACTCGGTGTACTCCGAGACATCGATGACCGGGACCCCCCCGTCACGCAACGCCTTGGCTGTTCCGCCGGTCGAAAGAATCTCAACGCCCGCCTCGGAAAGCCCCTTTGCGAACTCGACGACGCCCGACTTGTCGGAGACCGAAATCAGTGCGCGTTTGATCTGTGTCATGCCCCTACCTTCTGGCCGCCCGGTCGACCTCTGAAGGTCGGGCCATACCCCGCAGCCAGAATGTCGTCAATCGATCTCGGCTTCCCCGATTTCGTCGAGCTCGTGCATCTGCTCGAGGGTTGCCTCGACCCAGCGGCGAAGCTCCCCGACACGAATCATTTCGCGCGCTTTGCGCATCAAGGCGCCGTAGAAGTGCAGGTTGTGTAGGGAGATCAGCCGCGGGCCCAGCATCTCCTCGGCCTTGAACAGATGACGCAGATACGACCGGGAGTAGGTCGCGCATACCGAACAATCGCAGCGCGCGTCGAGGGCGCTTTCATCGTCACGGTGTCTGGCCTGCTTCAGGTTGACCCTGCCTCCCCAGGTCAGGGCTTGGCCATTGCGCGCGTTACGGGTTGGCAACACGCAATCGAAGAGATCGATGCCGCTCGAAAGCGCCCGAAGTAGATCGGTCGGGGTACCCACGCCCATCAGGTAACGAGGGCGATCGGCGGGCATCATGGGGCCGAGCCGACCTAAAAGCTCGTACATCTGCGCCGTGGGCTCCCCGACCGAGAAGCCGCCCAGCGCCACCCCGTCGAAGTCGAGCGCCGCGATCGTCTGCAGGTGTGACTTCCGCAAGTCGAGCTCGGTGCCGCCCTGAACGATACCGAAGCGGGCTTGGCCTTCGACCGCGTCCGTCTGTAGGCAGCGCTCGGCCCAATCGGTCGTGCGAGCCATCGCGAGTTGCACCACGTCACGTGGCGCACCGCCCGCGGGGCATTCGTCGAGGACCATCGCGATGTCTGAACCGAGCAGGGCCTGCACCCGCATCGCCTCTTCCGGGGTGAGCCGATGCAACGTGCCGTCGAGGTGCGAGCGGAAGGTGATGCCGTCGTCGTCAATGGTTCGATGCTTGGCTAACGAGAAGACTTGATAGCCGCCGCTGTCGGTGAGCAATGCGTGCGGCCACTTCATGAACCCGACAACGCCTCCGTGAGAAGCTATCGACTCGGCGCCCGGACGAAGCCATAGGTGATAGGTGTTGGCCAAAATGATGCGGGCACCGGTCGAAGCGACGTCATCCGGCGTGAGCGCTTTGACGGTTGCCTGAGTTCCGACGGGCATGAACGCGGGGGTCTCGATGATCGCGCGAGGTGTAGTGAGCTGAGCGCTCCGCGCCTCGCCATCCACTGCCGTAACCTCGAAGGAAAACCCGGGCGTTGGAAGCGTCATCGCGCACTCCCGCGGATCAACATCGCATCACCGTAGCTGTAGAACCGATATCGCCGCTCCGCAGCCTCGCGATACGCCCGACGCGTGAGGTCGACCCCCGCGAAGGCCATCACCAGAGCAAGCAACGTCGAGCGTGGAAGATGGAAGTTGGTCACGAGGTGGTCGACTACGCGGAATCGATGTGGCGGGCGAATGAAGAGCCGCGTCGTATCGACGCCCGCAACCGGATTACCGTCGGCGTCAACCGACGATTCGAGCGTGCGGACCACTGTGGTGCCGACCGCCACTATCGGCCGCCCGTCCGTGCGGGCGCGGGCGATCGCAGCGACGGTGGCCTCCGACACTTCGTACGCTTCTTCATGCATCTCATGCTCTTGCAAGGTGTCGACCTGGACCGGTCGGAATGTGCCGGGTCCGACGTGCAGTGTCACGTAGGCCGTCTGGTGCCCTGCCTCCTCGAGCGCGCTCAAGGTGCTTTCGGTAAAGTGAAGGCCCGCCGTCGGCGCAGCGACTGCGCCAGGACGCCGCGCGTAGACCGTCTGGTAGCGCGTTCGATCCGCGTCACGGGCCGGACGACGAATGTACGGTGGCAGGGGAACTTCGCCGGCCTGCTCGATCAACGCATCGACGTCGCCTTCGGTTTCGAGGTCGACCTCCAACCGCCCGTGGTCTAGCGCGGAGACGACGTGAGCCCTGAGCCGCCCTTCACACAGCGACAACTCCATCCCTGCGCGCAGCCCCTTGGACGAACGGCCCATCGCAAGCCAACGGTCGGCGGCGCCCCTGGTCTTTTTCAACAAGAGCAGCTCGACGCGTCCTCCCGAGGCCTTGTAGCCGAGCAGTCGCGCGGGAAAGACGCGGGTATCGTTGAAAACAAACAAGCTCGGAGGCAAAAGACCGGGAAGCTCCGTGAAGAGGCGATCCTCGACTTCGCTCGGGGCAACGTCCAGCAACAGCAGACGCGATGCGTCCCGCCGCGCCAGAGGCTCCTGTGCGATCAGCTCGCCGGGCAGGTCGTAGTCGAGGTCAGAGATCCGCATCTAGCGCCTGGGGGCAGCGATGAACCGCACACCGTACGTCTCGTCAGGCTGCGCCGCCCGACCCCTCTCATCTCGCGCGTCGGCCGAAACCTCCACGCACAGCTTTCCTGCCGCGACATTGCGCCAGGTGTTGCTGGTCTCGCCGCGACCCGCACCCTTGTTGTCGTACTTTCCGCTCCGATCGGTCCGCTGGTCGACGACGCGGAGAACCAAATCGACCCCAGTGAGTGCGCTCACCTGCGCCACGACGCGCTCCGCGTCTTCGCTCAAGCAAAACGTATCGACGTCACCACGCCAACCGATCCACCCTCGCCGCTCGACCTCGAGCCCGAGCGGCTCCGCAAGCTCGAGTGAGTCGTTGAGCTCGTGCTCGAACGTGCCGTCGTCATCGAGGAGCCGCCAGCGGACGAAGTACTCATCGGAGACGTTCTCGGTCGGCAGCACGCCTTCGACGCTGCGTTCACGGACGCGGATTAGGTACTTCCCAGGCTCGAGCGGAACGTTGGGCAACCGTTCGCCCTGGCCCACACCGCCCGAGTCGGCCACGACCAGGGGCGCCTCTTGGCCGGGCCTCAGAAGCTCGACCACCACATCCATGTTCGGGATCGAGCTCACCTCCACATTCGCCGCGCGACGCAGCATCCCTCGGTGCTCGATCTCGAACAGATCGACGTCGCCCGAATCTTCGCTGACGCGCTGGCCGAGATACGCTTGCATCTCGGTGTTTTCAGGAAGAGGCGTGGCGTCTCTCGGAGTGTGGTTGGGTTCGCTCTCCGACGGGCCACGCGTCGCGAGCTGCCACGCGGCGACACCCCCGCCCACCAACAGGAAGAGCAACATCAACCACCCAAGCCTCCGTTTCGGCTTGAAGAGCGAGTCCACTCCATCGACGCGACGTTCGCCGCTGCCGAACGGCGCTTGGCCGACCCTACTGAGCCGCCAGTCGCCCGACCCGACAGCGGTGAGATACTCGATCAAGGCCTGCCTAACCTCCTCGGCGCTCTGATAGCGGTCGTCGGGATCCTTCTCGAGGCACCGCAAGATGATCTCGTCGGCTTCGGCCGGCACCGACAAGGGCGATCGGGCAGAAGGCCGCAGAGGCTCTTCCGACAAGTGCTTCGACAGGACGCCAACGGGGTTGGGCGCCTCGAACGGCGGCTTGCCGACGACGCACTCGTACATGATCGCTCCGAGCGCATACACGTCGCTTCGCCCATCGAGATCCTGTCCGTGAATCTGCTCGGGCGACATGTAATAAGGGGTGCCGACGATGGTACCGGCGCTGGTCACCTGTGTTTCTACGGTTCCTGCAAAAAGCTTCGCAAGACCGAAGTCCAACACCTTGGCCGTCTCGCCGTCGCGGCCCTCCGAAATCACGATGTTCTCGGGTTTGAGATCCCGGTGCACGATGCCTGCCGCGTGCGCGTCTTCGACGGATCCCGCGACCTGGGCACACAAGTACGCGACGCGTCCGAAAGGCATCGGTCCATCCTTGACCAGGACTTTCGCCAAGTCATCGCCGTCGACGTACTCCATCACGAGGTAGAGCGACCCGGACTCGGTGCGCCCAAAATCGAACACATGAACGGTGTTGGGATGATTGAGACGCGACTCGGACTCGGCCTCGCGATGAAACCGGGCGACGTTCTCGGGATTCTGCTGCAGCTCAGGGTGCAGCAACTTGATCGCCAGCACCTTGCTGATCTGCACGTGCTCGGCGCGATAGACCATCCCCATCGCCCCACGCCCTATCGGCGCCACCACCCGATACCGGTCGGCGATGATGTCGCCCGGCTTGAGCACGTCGGAGACCATCGGCGTGCCGCACTTCCCGCAGAATTTCGCCTCAGGCGGGTTGCTCTTCCCACATTCGTTGCAGCGCATCTGGTTGTGTGGCGCCGTGCTAGGCATTCAACGTCAGAAGTCGGTAGCCGATCCAAGCTGCCGAGAGAGCGATGAGCACCGCCAGGCCGCGAAGCGCCTTCCTTCTTCGCGCGGTCACCGACAACGGTTCATTGGCGCTGTCATAGCGAACCCGGGCGCGTGTGCGACGACTCGCGACCGGTGGTTCCGGCGCTGCGCCAGGTTCGCTCGGGGGACCGGAGCTCTGCTGGGTCTCGCTCGGCTCGTCGGATGACTTCACGGGATCTGGATCAGGAAAATCGGGGCGCGGAATGCCGAGCATCGTCTTTTGTGGCGTGCGAGTGCGCGCCGAACGCGCCGCCGAGAGTGGAGTCGGAGGAGGAGTGGATGCCGGAGCGGGCCTGTCGACAGGAGGTGCCCCCGCTGCGGTGGGCATCCCGAGAACAGTGTGCTTGCGAACGCGCTGCTGCGACGAGCTTCGTGGTGGCTCCGGTTGTGCCGCCGGGTCGCGCTCCTCGTGCATGCGAATGCGGGATTGATCTAGGCGTTCCGGGGCGTCATCGCGCCTGGCGTAACCACACTTGCCGCAGAACGCATCATCGGACGGAACTTCGGCTCCACATTGGGGACAATCCATGGCGCACTCCTACCGTATCAGAATTCGTCTGGGGTGGCTTCGCACTTGCGCCTAGCGGGGAATCCCCATCACGTCGGCCATGTCGTACAGGCCCGCAGGCCGGCCGACGACCCACTGCGCCGCGCGCACCGCCCCCCGAGCGAAAATCGAGCGGTCTGTGGCGCGATGGGTCAGCTCGAGGCGCTCGCCCTCTCCAACGAGGTAGAGCGTATGTTCCCCGACGACGTCGCCACCCCGAAGGGCCATCACGCCGATCTCCTCGGTGGGCCTCGAGCCGACCTGGCCGCTTCGGCCGTGACTCACGGCGCCTCCCGGATCGAGCCCCTTCGCCCTGGCGACGACCTCCCCGAGGTGAACTGCCGTGCCACTGGGCGCGTCAACCTTGTTCCGATGATGAATCTCGACGATCTCGGCGTCAAAGCTCGGCCCCAGGAGCTCGGTCGCGCGCGCCGCAAGAAAGAAAAGCGCATTGACGCCCTGGCTGTAGTTGGGGGCAAACACGATCGGCACCCGCTCGGCGGCTCGCTCGAGGCCCGCGCGGGTTTCCGGGTCGAACCCCGTGGTTCCGATCACCATCGGAATGTGCTGCCCCGCGCAGAGCGGAAGGAGCTTGGCGCTCGCCGAGGCGATGCTGAAGTCGATGACGACCTCGACGTTCTTGAGGAACTCTTCGACATCGGAGGTGATGCACACCCCCGAGGACGCGCCGACGGCGAGCTCGCCCATGTCGCGGCCGATCAGCTCGGAGCCTTCGCGATCCATCGCGGCAACGAGGCTCGCTTCCGGATGGTCGTTCAGGACCGAGGCAATGCTTTGCCCCATGCGACCCGCTGCTCCGTGTATCGCAACTTGCGCCATGGTGACGGCATCGCAGATGCGGCGGCGAGCGTCAATCGAGTCGCTAGGTCGACGAGCGGCCGGCGCTCAACTCGACGAGGCGATCGATGAGGAAGCCGCTTTGTTCGAGGGCCTCCTCGGTGAACTCGCCGAAGAACGCGCGAACGTCGGCGAAGACTTGGTCGAAGGCTTCCTGGTCGCCTGCAGCCAGGATCTTCGCCAGGTCAGCGGCGGCCTTCCCGAACTCTTCGATCACCCGCTTCGAATCGGGGTTGAGCATTTCGATCGGCCCGTACAGGTCCGGCGACTGCGCAAAGTGGCGGCCGGTCACGTACGTCTCGAGCAAGTACGCTGGCGAAGTGAAACGAAGCGTCTCTTCGAGCGGTGTGCCGGTGCGGCTCAACGCCAAGCCGAGCACCTGCGTTTTGAAATGATGCAGGACTTGCACGATCGCCATCATCGAATCGTGGCTCGAGGGGGTCGCCTCCGAAATCACCAAACCACGCGCCGTGAACATCTGCCGCGTCCAGTCCAACCAGGCATCCCCTCGACCCGGACAGATCACGACGCGCTGCCCCTGGTACGTGTTGACGCCCGGTCCGAACATCGGATGGGTGCCTACGACACTCGCTTCGGTCGACGCCAGCATGGCTTGCATTGGATCGGTTTTGATCGACGTGACATCCATCAGGAGCGCGTCCTTGCGAATGAGCGGCCCAAGTTGCTCGATCACTTCGCGGGTCTCGCGGATGGGCACGCTGATGATGACCACGTCTGCCATGGACGCGGCATCGACGGGTCGAAGCTCGGTTTGAAGGTCGGCGCTCAGCACGTCGTGCCCGAGGTCGGAAAACAAAGTGTTCAGCGAACGCCCCATCCCGCCTTCACCGCCGATGATGGCGATCGTCTTCTGCTCGACATCGAGGGGCATCTCGGCACGGAGCGCGGCTTGGCGTTCGCGGCTCATCAACATCAGCTGCCGCCAGATCGACGCGATGCTCTCGCCGGACAGGCCGAGCTCCTCGGCGCGGGCAGAGCGATCGGCTAGAACTCGTCGTTCTCGGGCAAGGTCACGAATGCGAACCCGGTGCGAGCGCTTGCTTGCCGCAATGTCCGACACGATGTCCATCCGTCGGGCCAGGAGCTCGAGCAGCTCGTGATCGAGGGCGTCAAGCGCGCCTCGCAGCTCCAAAAGCGGACCTTTGTCTGGATTCTCGTCGGTCATGGGTTGGTTTTACATCGAAGAAGAGCGTCCGCATAATGCGCGCCCGTGAGACGACTGCAACTCCATCATTGGATCCTGATCGCGATGGGTCTAGGCGCCGCCCTGGGGCTCACGCTCAACTGGGCCGGCGGCCAGGGCATGGTCGACGCGGGCATCGTGAGCAATGTCGCCATCGTCGGCAAGGAGATCGGGGATCTGTTCCTCAGGCTCCTCCAGATGCTGGTGGTCCCGTTGATCGTGTCGTCGCTGATCACCGGCGTGACCGGTATGGGCGACCTCCGCACCCTGGGCTCAATCGGCGGGCGCGCGATCGGCTTCTACCTCACGACGAGCTTCCTCGCGATCGTCACCGGCATCGTGGTAGTGAACATCATCCGCCCAGGCGACGGTGCGGAGCTCGCTTTGCTCGAAGAAGGCGCGCGCACTGGCGCACTGCTGGCCGAGGAACCGAGAAGCATCGGGATCGTTCTGTGGGAACAGCTCGAAAGTTTGATCCCGAAGAACCCGCTCGCGGCCGCCACCGAAGGCGACATGCTCCCAGTCATCTTCTTCTCGCTTCTGATGGGCGTCTTCATCGGCCTGGCCGAGCATCGTAACGGCTCGAAGGACGCAAGCATCGTCCGCCGCTTCTTCTCGGGCCTGTTCGACGTGATGATGCAGATGACCCTCTTCGTGGTGAAGTTCGCACCGATTGGCGTGTTCGGCTTCACCCTGTTCGCGGCCGCCGGCAAGGGATTGGCCGCGTTTCAAGTGCTTGGCTGGTACGTGCTCACCGTCTTCATCGCGCTCCTGATTCACGCCACGGTGACCCTACCGATCATTCTGAAAGTCGTCACCGGCCGCTCGCCCATCGAATACGCCCGCAGGCTCACCACCGCATTGGTGACGGCGTTCAGCACCGCCTCCAGCAACGGCACCCTCCCCCTCACGATGCAAGAGGTCGAAGGAGCGGGCGTCAAACCAGGGGTCACTTCGTTCGTGCTCCCACTCGGCGCCACCATCAACATGGACGGCACCGCACTCTACGAAGCCGTCGCAGTCCTCTTCATTGCGCAGGTCTACGGCATCGACCTCACGATCGCCCAACAAGTGATCATCGCGTTCACAGCCCTACTCGCCAGCATCGGCGCAGCCGGGATCCCCCACGCCGGCATGGTCATGATGGTCGTGGTGCTCAACGCGGTGGGCCTACCGACGAGCGCAGTGGCCTTGATCCTCGCTGTAGACCGCATCCTCGACATGCTTCGGACGACGGTAAACGTGTGGTCAGACTCGGTAGCCGCCGCGGTAGTCGACGCGAGGGAGTAGCGGACGCCGGCCCTGGCACTGTCATGACCCCAGCGGGTTCTCCCAAGCCAGGTCCTCGAAGCGAGCGAAGTCCCCGTCGGTCGGCCAAAGGGTGAGGCCATGCTCGATTGCCAACGCCGCGAGGTGAGCGTCCGGAACGAGATTCGGGCGGGAGACCTGGGGTACGACCGAAGCGAAGATGGCCGCCCGCTGTGTGCCGGGCGTGGGAATCCAGCTCGCCGGCACGCCCAG
>CBDURI010000039.1:0-15001 GCA_965369435.1 uncultured bacterium | reverse complement strand
GGCACCGAGTGCACCGCGATGGCTGTCAGCACATCGCCGTGGTGATGCCCTGCATGCGCTTCACCGGTGAAGGAGCCTAGTGCGATGCCATCGCCGAGCTTGTGGATCATCAAGCCCCAATAGCTGAGCTCGAGGCCCATCGTGGAAGAGTGATCGTGCTCGGGGTCCTCGTTTGCGGCCCGTTCGATGAGCCATGGCAGTAAAAACGCGACCGCCACGGCGATCAAGACCACTGGGCCCCCAGTGCTCACCGCGTCGGGAATCAGCCTGTTCACCACGACGGCAACCGACGAGACGATGGCAAAGGTGCGGATCGCGTCGAGGAGACGGCCACGGCCTGATGCCACCAAGCCCACCGCGGCGCCCAAGGCGACGGATCCTACGATGATCGCAATGGGCCACTCCATCGAGCCGACTTACCACACTCAGGACTGATGTGGCCGCGCTAGATGCCGAGCGACTCGGCTTCTTGAGCGGCTTCTTTCGCGAGGTACTCCTGCGCGCATGTCGGGCACATGACGGATTCCTTCGCGATTTCGTAGCCGGCGCCGCCGGGATCGTCCTGGAACTTCGACTTGCTGCCGGGGCGGCCCTTCTGTGCTTTGCCGCGGCTCGGGTATTCAGCGGGCCGGCGTTCCGTCACCACCTTCGTCGCCCGCTCTCCGGCGCGCGACACTCGATTGCAAAGCTGACATCGGTACATCCAGGGACTCCTCGTTCTGAGAACCCGCTGTTTGGCACATGGGCCTGGCCCCGGCAACCCAGCAACCCAACAACCCAAGGGGCCCAGCGGCCTATCAACTGCCGACAGGGGGCTCAAGCGCCCAGAAGCTTGGCGATTTCGGGGGCTGCGTAGGTCAGTACCCCGTCGGCGCCGGCGCGTTTAAAGGACAGCATGCTCTCGAGGATGACCCCCTCCCAGTCGAGCCAGCCCTGGTCGGCGGCGCCGCGGAGCATCGCGTATTCGCCGCTGACTTGATACGCGAAGGTCGGAAGCCCAAAGGACTCCTTCACGCGCCGGACGATATCGAGGTATGGCATGCCCGGTTTGACCATGACCATGTCGGCCCCTTCGGCCACGTCGAGGGCGACTTCCCGGAGAGCCTCGTCGGTGTTGGCAGGGTCCATTTGGTAGGTTCGCTTGTCTGCCGTGCCGAGGTTTTGGGCCGAGCCGACCGCATCACGGAATGGGCCGTAGAAAGCAGAGGCGAACTTGGCGGCGTAGGCGAGGAGGCTGATATGGTCGAGACCCTCGCCATCGAGCGCTTCGCGGATCGCGCCGATGCGGCCGTCCATCATGTCGCTTGGGGCGATCACGTCGCAGCCGGCTTGGGCCTGCACGAAGGCTTGCGCGCAGAGCATCGCGACCGTCTCGTCGTTGAGGACCTCGCCATGGCGGACGATGCCGTCCTGGCCGTGGGTGGTGTAGGGGTCGAGTGCGACGTCGCAGATCACGCCGATGCCGTCGTGCGCGTCCTTGATGGCGCGAACGGTGCGGCACACGAGGTTGTCGGGGTTTGTCGCTTCGTCGCCGTCTTGGGTTTTGAGCTCCGGGGGTGTCACGGGGAATATGGCGACGGCCGGGATGCCGAGCGACTTGGCGTCGCCAACTGCTTTCACCACGAGATCGATGCTCAAGCGCTCGACGCCGGGCATCGAGGGAATCGGCGTGCGCGCCCCTTGCCCCTCTTGGACGAACACAGGCCAGATGAGGTCGGCCGGCGTGACCGTGGATTCCCGCGTGAGGCGCCGCACCCAATCTTGGCTGCGATTGCGCCGCATCCGCGTGCTGGGGAACTCCGGGTGACCGTCGTGAGCCATGAGTGCAGCGATCCTAGCATAGGGCTACAATCCGCGCGTGAGATTTGGGGTTCTAGTACTGGCCGTATTGCTGTGCGTGGGCGCTTGTTCGACGACGATGACCGGACGCCGCCAGTTGACGCTGATTCACGAAGACAAAATGGACGCGATGGGCATCGCTGCGTTCGCGACTTTGAAGCGGGACGGGGAGCTCACTCAGGACCGGGCGATCAACGAGTACGTACGGTGCGTGGTGGTCGCCATCCTGGAAGTCATTCCCCGGGAGTACGGGCCCGACGATGGACGTTGGGAGGTTTTGGTCTTCGAGGACCCCACGCCCAACGCGTTTGCGCTTCCCGGGGGAAAGATCGGAATCCACACCGGCATGCTCGACGTTGCGACGACGCCAGGGCAGCTCGCGGCGGTCCTCGGCCACGAGATTGGACACGTCCTCTTGCGCCATGGCAACGAGCGGATGTCGCAGGCGATCTTGGCAGATGCGGCCATGCAGACTGCGTCCGTCGCGACTGGTGCTGCAGCGCCCGAGTACCAGGAATTGATCGTCGGCGGGCTCGGGGTCGGCGCGCAGTTCGGGGTGCTCCTGCCATTCAGCCGCAAACACGAGAGCGAGGCCGACCAGGTGGGGCAGATCTTCATGGCTGATGCGGGGTTCTATCCGGCGGAGGCGATCACGCTGTGGCAGAACATGGCTCAGATGAGTGGAGAGGGGCCTGCGCAATGGCAGTCGACACACCCCTCCGATGAAACCCGAATCGCGAAGCTCCAAGCAAACCTTCCGCGCGCCATGGCGCAGTACGAGAAGGCGCGGGCAGCCGGCAAGGACCCCGCGTGTACGCCGCCGCCCGACGAGTGGATCAACCCCGAAGCGTTGCCCTAGACCGCGCTCAAGCGTGCGCCTGCACGAACCGGGCGACCGCCTCGCCGATTTCGGTGGGCGAATCCTCTTGAATGAAGTGGAGTCCTTTCACCGTGATCTCTTCTTGGTTGGGGAGCTGCTGCGCGAACTCGCGTTGGGGGCCGATCAGGATGATGCCGGGGTCGGCGTTGATGAAGAGCTTCGGAAGCGAGTCGGTGCCTTGCAGCCATTGCGCATACGCGTCTACGATCTCGTGGACGTCTCGCGGCTCACCACCGATCGGAATCTGTCGCGGCCAGGTGAGGGTGGGGCGACGTGATTCGCCTGGCTCGGTAAACCGGGCGCGGTAACGGCTCATCTCGTCGTCGCTGAGCTGCCGGAGGATCGAAGAGGGGAGGATGCGTTCGACGAAGACGTTCTTCTCGAGGATGATCTCTTCGCCCGCAGGGGATCGCATCGCCTGGAAGATCTTGCGCGAAGGTTCGGCCCAGCTGTCCCAGCTCTCGAGCGGTTGCACGATGGCCTCCATGTACGCGATGCCCTTGACCTGTTCGGCATGCCGCCGGGCCCAGTGAAACCCGAGCGCCGAGCCCCAGTCGTGGATCACCAGGAAGACGGGTTTGTCGCCGACTACCGCGTCGAACCACGCATCCAGATAGCGGCGGTGGTCGACGAAGCGGTACCCGCTCGAGCTCTCGCCCGAGTCCCCCATCCCGATGAGATCAGGAGCCAGGCAGCGTGCACCAGGAGCAACCTCTTTGATTACGTTGCGCCACAAATAGGACGACGTCGGGTTGCCGTGCAGGAACACGACAACGGGGCCTTCGCCGCCGGTATCGACGTAGGACATCTCGGCGTCCTCGACGGCGATTCGTTTTCGCGGATGTGTGTCGGCGGCTGAGATGGTGACCATGGTGTATACTCGGCCGAATGACCCCAGACCGCAATGAGTGACGTACCGCCGATCGTATTGACGGTTGCAGGCTCGGACCCCTCCGGCGGCGCGGGGTTACAGTCGGACCTCAAAACCATTCATCAGCATGGTGCGTACGGCGTCGCGGTACCCACACTGATCACGGTGCAGAGCAGCGTCGAGGTGTTGCAGGTCGAGCTGCTTGCTCCAGATCTCGTTCGGGCGCAGCTCGGAGGGCTGCTCGGGGACATCTTGCCGGCCGCAGCCAAGACAGGCGCGCTCGGGTCGCCAGCCGTCGCCCGCATCCTCGGGAGGTTCATGGAGGAGACTACTTTCCCCTGGGTGGTCGACCCGGTCTGGCTCCCGACTCGCGGACGGCCGTTGGCCAGGGGCGACGTGGTGGAGGCCTATAAGGACGCGGTTCTTCCGCGGGCGGCGCTGCTGACCCCAAACGTACAGGAGGCGGCCTTGTTGGCGGAAGTTCCCGTCCGCACGCTCGATGATGCCCGAGGCGCCGCCGAGCGGATCGCTGGGCTCGGCGCGTCGGCAGTTCTGATCAAGGGTGGCCACCTCGAGGGTTCGTCCAGGGGTACCGACTTGCTGCTGTACGAAGGGGAGGTCACCGAGCTCCCGGCAGCCGAAGTGATCCCCGGTCGCTTTCATGGCACGGGGTGCGCCCTGTCGGCTGCCATCGCGACTCGCCTCGGGTTTGGACAGGACCTCCGGACCGCCGTCCGGGAGGCCAAGGCCTGGCTCACCGGGTCGCTTGCGCATGCCTTTGCAGTCGGTAGTGGTGCCCTACCCGTGAATCATTTCTGGCCCTTGAACGAGAAACCTTAGCTCTGATCGAAGTTTCGCAAACGCTTTAGTTGCCCGGCCTTTTGCGAGGCTGCTACATGCGAGCAGGTTTCGAATGGCGCGGCGTCGGAAGAAGAAGGGGGCTCCGCAGATCGAGCTCCCCATGGACAGCATCGAGGACGCATCGCTCGTCGTCGAAGCGCGGCGCCGGTATCTGAACTACGCGCTGAGCGTCATCACGTCGCGCGCGCTGCCTGATGTTCGCGACGGGCTCAAGCCGGTGCAGCGGCGAATCTTGTACACGATGTACCACGAGCTTCATCTGCGGAGCGACGTCAAGCATCGGAAGTCGGCCGCGATCGTCGGCGATGTGATGGGCAAGTTCCATCCGCATGGGGACACGGCGATCTATGACGCCCTCGTCCGAATGGCACAGCCCTTCGCCATGCGGGAGCCGCTGGTCGATGGCCGCGGCAATTTCGGCTCGCCGGATGGCGATTCTGCGGCAGCAATGCGCTACACCGAGGCTCGCCTTCAAAAGCTCGCCGATGAGCTTCTCCTCGAGCTCCCGAAGAAAACCGTCGCCTTTCGACCGAACTACGACGGGCGCATCTTCGAGCCGATCGTTCTGCCCGCGCGCTTTCCGAACCTGCTGGTAAATGGCTCGCAGGGCATTGCGGTTGGGATGGCAACCTCGATTCCGCCTCACAATTTGGCCGAGGTGATTCAGGCCTGTGTGGCGCTCATCGACGGGGACCTCACGACCAAGCAGTTGATGAAGTTCGTCAGGGGCCCCGACTTCCCGACCGGCGGGGAGCTGATCAGCACCAAGGCCGACTTGGCGTCCGCGTACGAAACCGGGCAGGGGTCACTCAAGCTGCGGGGCGAGTGGAAGACCGAGAAGCCTCGGAGCGGCAATCCGGCGATCGTGATTCAGTCGATCCCTTATTCGGTCGAGCGCTGCACGGTGGTCGAGAAGATCGCCGAGGTCATCATCGCCAAGAGGCTGCCGGGGCTACTCGATGTGCGCGATGAGAGCACCGACGACTGCCGCATCGTGTGCGAGATGAAGAAGGACGCCGACCCGCAGCTCATCATGGCGTACCTCTATAAGCACACGCCGCTTCAGACCAGCGTTCAGGTCAACCTCACCTGCCTCGTCCCCACCTCCAATCCCGACGTGGCGGCGCCGCAGCGCATTGGCCTCAAGGCGATTCTTCGGCACTTCCTCGATTTCCGGATGGAGGTGGTCACCAAGCGCCTCGAGTTCGAGCTCGATCAGCTTCTCAAACGCATCCACATTCTCGAAGGCTTCGTCATCATTTTCGATGCTCTCGACGAGGCGATTCGGATCATCCGGCGGTCGGAAGGGAAGCAGGACGCGGCCCAGAAGCTGATGAAGCGGTTCAAGCTCGACGAGCTGCAAGTCGATGCGATCCTCGAGCTCAAGCTCTACCGTCTGGCAAAGCTACAAATGCTCGAAATTCGGTCCGAGCTGGGGCAGAAACAAAAGGAAGCCCGCCGTGTGCACAAGTTGCTCAAGAGCCCGGCGGCGCGCTGGAACCTGGTCCGGGCGGAGCTCCTGGAGCTGGCCTCCACCTATGCCGACCCTCGCCGCACGCGCATCACGGCCAAGCTGGACGAGCCCGAGTTCGACGCCGAGGCGTTCATCGTCGATGAGGACGCGATGGTCGTGGTGACCGAGCAGGGCTGGGTGAAGCGCCAGCAGCGGGTGAAGGATGTCGCGTCGACGCGCGTGCGGAAGGGCGACAGGGTGCTGGCCGTCCTTGCCGGCTCGACCAAGAGCACGGTGGCGTTCTTCAGTAGCCACGGCGTCTGCTACGTCAGCCGGATCGTCGACATTGCTGCGACCACAGGGCACGGCACGCCACTGCAGACGATGTTCAAGATGGCCGACGGGGAGCGGATCGTCGGTGCGCTGGGCTTCGATGCTCGCTTCTTGGAGGTACCGCCGCTCGATGAAGAGTCCGAGGAACCGGAGCCGCCGTACGCCGTCGCCGTGACGCGGGGGGGGCTCGCGTTGCGCTTCTCGCTCCGTGCCCATCGGGAGCCTTCCACGCGTTCGGGTCGCAAGTTTACCCGGCCGAAGCAAGGCGACGAGGTGATCTACGTGGCGCCGGTCTTCGAAGAGGACTGCCTCACCTGTGTGACGAAGCAGCGCCGGGCACTCGTCTGCGAGGCGGAGGATGTATCGCTACTCGCCGGCGCGGGACGCGGAGTCATGCTGATCAAGCTGCAAAAAGATGATGAAGTCCTGGCGGCACGTGTGTTGTCCTACGACGATGACGTTCTGATTGCCAAGCGCGAGGGCGGAAGCGACTATCGAATCACGCTTCGCAAGTACGAGGTCGTGTCGCGGGGCGGAAAGGGCTTTCAGCTCTTCACGCGCGGGGCCGTCGAAGGCGAAGTCTACCAAGAACCCGAGATTCCCATCTTTCCGGAGGACTAGTGGCGTACACCGCCAAAGACATCGATGTTCTCGAGGGGCTCGAGCCGGTGCGCAAGCGGCCCGCGATGTACATCGGAGGCACCGACGCTCACGGCTACCACCACCTGCTGTGGGAGATCCTCGACAACTCGGTCGACGAAGCCATCAACGGGCACGCGTCGCGCATCGAGGTGGAGCTCGATGCCGATCACCGCGGCGCCACCGTTACGGACAACGGTCGCGGCATTCCTGTCGATACCCACCCAAAGTTCAAAAAGTCGGCACTCGAGCTGATCCTCACGACCCTGCACGCTGGCGGAAAGTTCGAGGGGACGAGCTATCAAGTGGCGGGCGGTCTTCACGGCGTCGGGGCATCGGTTGTGAATGCACTATCTTCCGATCTGACGGCCACGGTTTGGCGCGGGGGCAAGACCTACTCGCAGCCCTACAAGCGCGGGAAGGCGAGCGCGAAGCTCAAGCGGGGCGGGAAGACCAGCAAGCGCGGCACCTCGATTCATTTTCGACCTGACGCTGACATCTTCGGGAAACGCGCAGCCTTCGACGCGAAGCGGGTCGCCGAGCGTCTGGAGGCGAAGAGCTATCTTCATCGAGGTCTCAAGATCGTATTCGTCGACGGGAAGACCGGCGAGCGTCAGGAGTTCGAGCACCCTGGCGGGATCGTCGACTTCCTCGACAAGCTGGTACTCGAGCGCGGAAAGCCATCGGTACACCCCGAGGCGTTCACCGCCGACAACGAGAGTGAGCCGCGGCTCGAGGTTGCGCTGCGTTGGACCGAAGCCACCGATGAGCTGATCCGATCGTACGCGAACGGGATTCCGACAGGGTCTGGCGGCACGCACGAGAACGGTTTCAAGCAGGGGCTGTCGAAGGCCATCCGCAACCACATGGACACTCACAAGCTCACGCCCAAGGGCGTGAAGGTCACTGCGGACGACATCCGTGAAGGGCTCGTGGCCCTAGTGAGCGTGTACGTGGAGGAACCGCAGTTCCAAGGGCAGACGAAAGATCGGCTCAACAATCCCGAGATCACGGCGCCGATCGAGACGTCGGTGCGAACGGCATTCGAGCAGTGGTTGCTCAACAACAAGACTTCGGCGGAATCGATCATCGCACGTGTGATCATCTCGGCGCGCGCGAGGGCTGCCAGCCGCGCAGCGAGCCAGCAGGTTTCGCGAAAGACGGCGATCAGTCATCGGTTGAACCTCCCCGGAAAGCTCGCGGACTGTTCGAGCACCAACCCCGATGACAGCGAGCTGTTCCTCGTCGAAGGGGACAGCGCTGGTGGCAACGCGAAGCAAGGGCGCGACCGCAAGACGCAGGCCATCTTGCCGCTTCGGGGCAAAGTGTTGAACGCGGAGCGCGCGACGCAGGCGCAGATCCTCGGCAATCGCGAGCTCCAAGATGTCGTGAGCGCACTCGGGTGCGGGATTGGAAAGGATTTCGACATTTCGAAGCTGCGATACGGTCGTGTATTCCTGTTGATGGATGCGGACAGTGACGGTCATCATATCGCGACCCTGTTGCTCACGTTCTTCTTCCGCATGCTGCCCGGGCTCGTAAAGGCGGGGCACATCTTTCTGGCGCAACCCCCTCTTTATCGCATCGACATTGGCAAGGAAGTGCATTGGGCGCTCGACGATGAAGAGCGGGATCGCATCATTGCCGGCGCGGCCAGCAACGCGAAGGTCGAGATCAGTCGTTTCAAGGGCCTTGGCGAAATGACAGCGGACGAGCTCCGGGAGACCACGCTCGACAAGAATCGTCGAAGGGCGCTGCGAGTGGTGATCGACGGGGAGCTCGAGGCGGACCGCGTCTTCAGCGAGCTCATGGGCAAGGACCCTGCAGCCCGCTACCGGTTCATCATGGAAGAGGCGCCCCAGGCCGATGCCGTCGAGCTCGACGTGTAGTCGCACAAATCGCGGTCCGATTTTTTGACCCGGTGACGGCGCTCTGGTTGAACCACTTCAGGAAGTACTTCGATAACTCGAGGGAGTGGTAATGCAGTCGACTTGTCATGTGTGCGAGAGGATCTTCGAGGCGCGCTTTCGCTATCAGGTTCGCGAGGAGAACGGGCAGTACATCTATATATGTTCGACGGGATGTCAGCAGAAGCTGCTCCTAGGAGAGGACGGCGTTCACGCCTGCGACACCTGCGGCGCTACGTTCGAGATCGAGTTCCCGTACCAGATGAGCGTGAGCGACGGACGTCGTCAGTACTTCTGCTCGACTGCTTGTTGCGAGCGCGGGCAGCAGCGTCATAGCGAGGTCGGGATCGTGCGCGCGACACCGAAGCGTATTGCCGTGTTCAACCACAAGGGCGGCACGGGCAAGACTACGACGTCGATCAATCTGGCGGCGGGTTTGGCAGAATCGGGGCGCCGCGTGTTGCTGATCGACGCGGACGGACAAGGCAATGTCGGCGCGTCGCTCGGGATCGCTGGGCAGCGCACGCTCTATCATGTGCTCGTGAACGGTGCGAAGGTGGTTGATGTTGCGGTGCCGGTCCGGGAGGGTTTGGATGTGTTGACGTCCAACGAATCGCTCGCCGCTGCTGAGCTCTACCTCGCGGAGCGTCCGAACCGCGACCGCATCATGCGTGAGCGATTGGGCGATGCGTGTCGCGATTACGATGTCGTCGTCATCGACTGTGCGCCGGCGTTGTCGCTGATGAACCAGAACGCGATGGTATATGCCGACAGCGTCATCGTCCCGGTGGCGTGCGATTACCTGTCGTTGATCGGCGTCAAACAAGTCTTGAGAACGATGCGCAACGTGCGCGATCTACTCCAACACGACGTGCAGCTCCTGGGGGTGTTGCCCACCTTCTTCGATGTTCGAACTCGGATTTCGCGAGAGGCGATTCTCACGATGCGCCAGCACTTCGAAGGCCGCTGCTACGATCCGATTCGGATCAATACCAAACTCCGCGAGGCTCCGAGCGCGAAACAGACCATCTTCGAGTACGCGCCGAAGAGCCACGGCGCGGAGGACTACAGGCGTTTGGTGGAACGGGTGACCGCCGTGGCCACGACTGGGCAGGGAGAGCGAGCGCGAGCTGCGCTCTCGGTCGCATCTTAGGGGGGCACATGAAGAGACGCGAAGGAACAAGGCTGAACGGAGTTCTCGAAGAAGATGAAGTGTCCGCGGTTCTGCGTGACTCCTTCTATGGCGGCAAGACCACAAAACGCAGTCGCGCGAAGGCGAAGAAGAAGAAGAAGCCGGATCACTACGACGTCATCTGCATCTCCCTCTACAAGGAAGATTTGGCGGAGCTCGACACGATGGTCGCCAAGCTAAAAAAGCAGGGCCACCGGAGGGTCAGCCGGAGTGCCCTCATCCGCTTCGCCCTCGACGAGGTCGATATCCGGGACTTTCCGCGCGCCTACTAGCGTGCCGTCACTGGGGCGCTATACTCGGCGCCAATTTTTAGGGTCCTTGGGAGGTTCCGGTGACTGACAGCATCCTACGGGAGGCACTCACCTTCGATGACGTGTTGCTCCTGCCCGCGTACGCGGATTTTCTGCCCGCAAACGCGGACGTTTCCACGCGTTTCACCCGGGAGATCGAGCTTCGAATCCCGTTCGTGTCGAGCGCGATGGACACGGTGACCGAATGGCGCACGGCTGTGACGATGGCCCGAGAGGGCGGGCTCGGCATTCTGCACAAGAATATGAGCCCTGAGCTTCAGGCACTCGAGGTGACCAAGGTGAAGCGGGCACAGACGGGCATGATCGTCGACCCCGTCACCGTGGGCCCCGGGGAGGCGCTCCACGATGCCCTCGAGCTGATGCGGCGGCACGACATCTCGGGGCTGCCGGTGGTTGAGGGCGACAAGCCTGTCGGCATCCTCACCAGCCGCGACGTTCGCTTCGAGCAGAACCTGAACCAAAAGGTCGCGCAGCTGATGACAAAGGAGCTCGTGACCGTGCCTCCGGGCGTCGAGCAGAGTAAAGCGCGCGAGCTGCTTCACAAGCATCGCATCGAGAAGCTACTGGTGGTCGGCGATGGCGGTGCGCTGGTTGGCCTCATCACCATCAAAGACCTGTTGCAGGCGGATCGCCATCCTGACTCGATCAAGGATTCGCTCGGCCGCCTGTGTGTCGGCGCCGCGCTCGGCGTGGGTCCCGATCGGGAGACGCGTACCGAGGCGTTGGTGCAGGCAGGTGTCGACGTGTTGGTCCTCGACACTGCGCACGGACACAGCAAGGGCGTGATCGACGCAGTTCGGGAGACGAAGTCGACGTATCCCAGTCTTCAAGTGGTTGCCGGCAACGTCGCGACCGCCGATGCGACAGAGGCTTTGATCGCTGCCGGCGCTGACGCGGTGAAGGTCGGCATGGGTCCGGGGTCGATTTGCACGACGCGTGTCGTGGCCGGCATTGGTGTGCCTCAGGTGACCGCGGTCATGGACTGCGCCCGCGTGGGACGCGAGCACGGGGTTCCCATCATCGCCGACGGCGGGGTGAAGTACTCGGGTGACGCGGTGAAGGCGATCGCCGCTGGCGCCAATACCGTGATGATAGGCTCGTTGTTCGCGGGCACCGACGAGGCGCCCGGAGAGCTGGTTCTGTATCAGGGCCGAACGTACAAGTCGTACCGCGGCATGGGCTCGCTCGGCGCCATGCGCGAGGGGTCGTCGGATCGGTACGCGCAGGCGGACGTGTCGGACGTTGGCAAGCTCGTTCCCGAAGGGATCGAGGGCCGCGTGCCGTATCGCGGCGCGTTGTCGACGGTCGTGTACCAGCTAGTGGGTGGGTTGCGCGCCGGCATGGGTTACACGGGCAACCCCTCCATTGCCGAGCTTCAGAAGAACGCACAATTCATCCGCATCAGCCCAGCCGGGCTCCACGAGAGCCACGTACACGACGTCATGGTGACCAAAGAGGCCCCCAACTACCGGGTCAGCTGACGTCATGTTAGAGACGCGCCATGATCGTTGATGGGGTCTTGATTCTCGACTTTGGGTCGCAGTACACGCAACTCATTGCTCGGCGAATTCGGGAGCAGCGCGTCTATTGTGAGATCCAGCCGTGCACCTACTCGCTGGCTGAGATTCGCGACATTGCGCCCAAGGCGATCATTCTCAGCGGCGGGCCGGCAAGCGTGTTTGCCGAGGGGGCTCCCAGCATCGATCCGGGGGTGTTCGACCTCGGGGTGCCCGTCTTGGGTATTTGTTATGGAATGCAGCTCACGAGCCATCTTCTCGGTGGACAGGTCGAGCAGGCCGACGAGCGGGAGTACGGGCCGGCGCGCCTCGAGGTGGTCAAGCCCGAGGGGCTCCTGCACGGGTTTCAGGTGGGGTCACACGTGGACGTGTGGATGAGCCACGGCGATCGCGTAGAGAGCTTGCCGGAGGGGTTCGAGACGATCGCGCGAACTTCCAGCAGCCCGTTCGCTGCGGTGGCGAACCTCCAACGTAAGATTTTCGGCGTTCAGTTTCATCCGGAGGTCGCGCATACCCCGCGTGGCGTAGAAATGCTTCGCGGGTTTCTGTTCGAGGTCGCGGGTTGCGAGGCCAACTGGACGCCGGGCTCGTTCGTGGAGCAGAGCGTGGAGACGATTCGCCGCCAGGTCGGGGGCCGGCAGGTGATCTGCGGTTTGTCCGGCGGTGTCGACTCGTCGGTAGCGGCCATGCTGGTTTCGAGGGCGATCGGCGACCGTCTCACTTGCATCTTCGTCGACAACGGCTTGCTCAGAAAAGACGAGCCCGAAAGCGTCGTCCACACGTATCGCGACCACTTTGGGCTCAAGCTGATTCACATCGACGCCGCCGACGAGTTCCTGGATGCGCTCCACGGTGTTGGCGACCCGGAGAAGAAACGGAAGATCATCGGGCGCATCTTCATCGACGTATTCCAGCGTGAGGCCGAAAAGCTCGAAGACGTTGGTTTCCTCGTGCAGGGGACGCTCTACCCCGATGTCATCGAGAGCCTCTCGTTCAAGGGGCCGAGCGCGGTCATCAAGAGCCATCACAACGTGGGCGGATTGCCGGACACCCTTCACCTGGAGCTCATCGAGCCCCTGCGACTGCTCTTCAAGGACGAGGTCCGCGAGGTAGGCGAGGCGATGGGCATGCCACATGACTTGCTCTGGCGTCATCCGTTCCCTGGTCCGGGCCTCGCGGTTCGCTGTCCGGGCACGATCGAGCGCGAGAGGCTCGACATCCTGCGTGAAGCCGACGCGATCTTCATCGAGGAGCTGCGCGCCTCAGACCTTTACGACAAGATCTGGCAGGCGTTTTGCGTGATCCTTCCCGTGCGGACCGTCGGTGTCATGGGTGACGAGCGAACGTACGAGTACGTGGTCGCCATTCGCGCGGTTGATTCGCGGGACGGCATGACCGCGGACTGGTCGAGGATTCCGCACGAAGTGCTGGCGCGCGTCTCGACTCGCATCATCAACGAGGTCCGCGGCTGCAATCGCGTCTGCTACGACATCTCGTCCAAGCCCCCGTCGACGATCGAATGGGAGTAAGAGTCGCTGCCCTGGCGCTGGTGCTCGTCGCGTGCAGCTGCGCAAGGAGCGGCACCGTCGCCGCGGAACCGGCGCGGCTGAAGGTCGTCACGATTCCTCCAAACGCTTCGGTCTACATCGACGGCCACTACTTCGGCCGCGCGACCGTTCTCACGGCAGAGCCCAAAGCGCTCGCCCCCGGCATCCACCTCATGACCATCCGAGCCGAAGACCACTTCCCCCACGATATGGAGCTCGACCTCCCAGCAGGCGAAACAACAATCACAATAACCCTCCGCCCCATCCCCCCGTAGGCAGTGCCAGTGCCCGAAGGGGCTAGTTGGAGATGGCGCTTTTTAGTTCTTCGCTGGTTTGGTATTCTTGTTTGATGGTGGGGCCGGCTAGTCGGACTACGAGGTGGGTGGGGCTCAAGGCCTCGAGGGCTTGGAGGGCGGCGTGTTTGGCCTCGGCGCTGTTGCTCACGAGCACCAAGTTGGCTTGAGCTCGGACGAAGTCTGGTCGTTTCGCGAGGGTTTCCCTGAGGAGCTTCTCGCAGCGAACCGGGTCGACGTATCGTTCGAACGCCTCCATGGCGCGGAGGTAGGTGCGAACCGGCGGGTCCCCCTCGGCGTCGGCGGCGTATCGCATCATGCGATCGTACTCGAGCCAGTGGCCGCGCAGGCGGAAGTAGTTGGCGTTGGCGAGGTACGCGAGCTGTGCCGTTGGATCTCCCCGGATCGCCTCCTCGGCGAGGTCGGACCCGGAGCGCAGGGGTGCCTCTGACAAGATACGCAGCGCACGCACCACCTTGCGCAGGTCGGCCGTCTTGGCTTGCAACTTCCTGGCGTAGGTCTGGTCCGCCTCGGCGGTCTCGTTGCTTTGGAGCGGGCGAGCCATGGTCACCTGTCGAAGCTCAGTGAGGTCCTGGTTTCGTTCGTTGTCGAGAATCCAGGCCGCAGTCATGAGCGCGCCCGCGTAGGACAGATCGAGATATGCGCGAAGGGTCAGCGCCTCGGGGCCCATTCGCCCAGTCGCGAACCGCCTCGCCGCATCGAACTCAGGAAGTCGGTCGCCTCGGATGATTTCGAGCACCTGGGCCATGGAGGTCACCGGAGTGGCCGGCGGGGGCACGGGCGGAAGACCGTAAGCCTTCTGGAACTCCCTGATGATGAGGGCCGCTTCGGGCGGTCGCATCGACTCGACGTCGACGCCAATGCCAACCGTCGAGCCGTCGCCCGTCGAGGACTTCGAAGAGGCGCACGCGCCCAGCACAAACACTGACAGAAATACACAGAGCGTTCGCTTCATGGCGCGGAGGCTAGCACAGCCGCATGCTCGGCCCCACAGCCGCGTGGGCGCTCCTAGAACCGGACGAAGATGTCGAATTCGGGCGACACGTAGCTGAGCACGCTGCCGGGAATGACGAGCGCGAAACCCTCCGCGAAGAAGTCTCCGTAGCCGACCCCCAGGCGGATGTTCGCGCGTTTCCACGAGAAAACGAACCCTGGGATGACGGCGAACGTGTTGGTCAAGTCGGTTACATCGATCTGGAGCTGGACGCCGATGTCCGGGTTGTCGCTGTCCAAGCTTCCCCTGACGATGAGGCCGCTCACCCAGGGCACCCATCTCACGGTGAAGGTGAACGCGACCACGCGAGAGAGCCGCCACTCCACCATCCCCCAGAACTGAA
>CBDURI010000038.1:0-15052 GCA_965369435.1 uncultured bacterium | reverse complement strand
GCCGGCGACTTCGCAGACGAGCGTGACATCGTCGGTGACCACGTCCGGATGACCCCCGCATTCAAGCGGTACCTTCAGCACGTGCGCGGCGCGCAGAAAGGGCAGCAACGGGCGAAGAACCGCTTCGTCGCCGCCAACCTGCGTCTCGTGGTCTCGATTGCCCGCCGCTACAACCGTGGCCGGCTGCCGCTCATCGACCTCATCCAAGAGGGCAACATCGGTCTGATGAAGGCCGTCGAGCGGTTCGACCACAATCGCGGTTATCGCTTCAGCACCTACGCCTCGTGGTGGATTCGCCACGCGATCAGCCGCGCGCTTGCCGACAAGGGCCGCGCGGTTCGTATCCCGGTGCACATGCTCGACACGTACAACCGTGTGGCGCGTGCGACCCAGGCCATCGCAACCCGGACCGGCATGGAGCCAACACCGGAGGAGCTCGAAAAGGAAACAGGCATCGCCGCCGAGAAGCTCGAAAAGATCAAGGGCTACTGGGCCGAAACCCCGTTTTCGCTCGACCGTCCGGTCAACGATGAGGACGGCCGCAAGTTCATCGACTTCCTCGAAGAGGAAAACGTGCCGACACCGTACGAGCAGCTCGTCTCCCGCAAGTGGAGCGACGAGGTGCGCAGACTCCTCGACACGCTGACCCCCATGGAGGCCCGCATCCTCCGCTGGCGCTTCGGCCTCGACGACGAGGACGAGCTCACCCTCAAGGAAATCGGCGACAAGTACAACCTGTCCCGTGAACGAATCCGGCAGCTGCAAGAGCAGGCGCTGGGCAAGATCCGGCGACAGATCAAGGAGTGAGCTGAGGCTCGCAGAGACAACGCGCCGGCGAGGGAAACCCCGCCGGCGTTTCTAATTCACTGACGCTGGCACTGCTACTGTCGCTGCCTACGACCGCCCACGCCGTGAGCGTGGGGCTGGCACCGGGTTGCCCGTCTTGCAGGCCAACCAATGCAAGACGTCCAGCGACGACAGCAGCCCTACGACCTTTCCGGCAGCATCGACGACAGGAAGCCGGTGAATGCCTTCGTACGCCATCAAGGCTGCAGCTTTCGAAAGCGACTGGTCCTCGTGCAGCGTGAACGGGACCGAGGTCATGATGTCTCTCACTCGACCCTCGGGTGTCACCCCGTGCAGGAGCAAGTCGGTCTTCGAGACTACTCCCACGGGTGCGCCCGAGTCATCGACCACGGGCGCGCCGCTATAGCCACCGTGCAGGAGGCAGCTCGCCAGCGCAGGTAAGCTCACGTCCTCCGTCACACACTGCACGTTGAGGCTCATGATACGCGACACCGGCGTGCAATCTGCGCGCTCGTGCAGCTTGCGCAAAAAACCCTCCCGCTCTCCGGCCGCGAGAACGCGGCGCAGAGATCGCCGTGGCGTCGGTGCGCTGCTCTCATAGCAATGCAGCAGCCCGCTTCGCTCCTCCCGGTCGAAAGACAGCCCGATGTACTCCTCGCAGTCGACACACTCGTTGACGCGCACCGTCCGCATCTGCCGGGGGCAGTAGACCGTGGAGAACGACGACGTGGTCCCATCCGCCGCCAACGTCTGACGGACGCGAATCTCGAGCTCACAATACGGAGCCTTTGACGCCATCGTGGTCCTTGGGGGAAGGGTACGCGGGAACGGGTCGCAGGGCCAGAGACCATGGTAGAGACCGTGGCAGCGTCAGTGGCAGCGTTTTGGTGGGAGCCCCTTGGGCGGCGCTCTGCGTCGGTTTTACGGGGTGGCGTAGTTGGCTAGCGCTCTGACGATGTCGTCGGCGAGCTGCTTGGCGTCTCTTTGCCTCCCGGCGACCCCATTCGCCAAGAAGCTAAACGCCACCGATCGATCCCGGTCGCCCAACACGTAGCCCGACAGGGCAACCACGTCCCTCAACGTTCCCGTTTTCGCGCGCACCATTCTGGGTCGCGGAAGGTCTTTGAGGCGCGACTTCAGCGTTCCGTCGGAACCGCCAACCGCGAGGTGGGCGACGTACTCGGCGCGGATGGCTGAGTCGCGATAGGCGGCGACCAAGGTCTGTGTCAGATGACGGGGGGCGACCCGGTTTCCATCGAAGAGACCAGAGCCGTTGACCATGACGAGGCCCTCGGTGTCGACGCCGTTCTTCATGAGTTCTTCGCGCACGACGATGGCGCCCTGCGCGGAGGTGCCCGGCTGTTGCGCCTGTGCGCCCATGATCTTCAATATCATTTCGGCCGTGAAATTGTCGCTCCACTTGCCTAGTGAATAAAGCAGCGAGCTGAGTGGAGCGGACGGCATGTCGGCGATCAACGGCTGCTTCTCGGTCGCCGCGCCATACTCCACGGCCAGGTCGCCCCCGACGCCAGCCTTCTTCAGGGCGCGCACCAGTAAGCTCGCTGCATAGGCCTTCGGATCCGGCACGCGCCGACGGTAATACAACGTTCGTACCTGCCTCGGAATCGCGCCGTCGACACGAACTAAGAGGTGACCATCGCCCGTCAGCTTGTGATCGATGCGCGGCCTCGGTGGGCCTCCCTCCGTCGTCACCGTGCGGTTGTCGATGCGCACGTAGTCGTCGGCAAGCACTCCGACGCGGCCCGGCCCGCCGACCTTGGGCCCCGGGCTGATGTGCACCACATAGCTGTTTCGGTTCACCGCAAACGCTGAGATCGCAGCTCGAAACGCCGCGGCCTCCTTCGGCTGCTGTTCGAACGCTGGTGGCAGAATCTGATCGTCGAAATAACTATCGTCGATGACGATTCGATCGACGGTATCCACCCCTCGTAGATGCATGGCCTCGCCCAGTGCGGCCAGACCGGCGTATCCCAGGCTCGGATCACCAGATGGCCGAAGCACCAGCGTCGCCACGTGCCCGTTTTCGATCTTTCCTTCGACCCTGGTGGCGGCGCGAAACGTGGGTCCCAGCCGCCAGAGGGCTGCCGCCGAGGTCAGGAGCTTTTGGTTGGACGCCGGGTTTCGGGGGCGTTCGGGTCGATTGCGGTACAGTTCCTCCGCATCGTGCAAGCGAACGACGTGAATCCCAAGCCCCCCGCCAAGCCCGGCCTGCCGTACGAGGTTCGCGATCGTCTGCGCAAGCGGCTCGGGCCCCTTGGCGCGCGCACCAGGGCTCACGACCAGCAGGCCCACGATCGCGAAACAAAGAAGCGCTCGGTGCGCCATCGTCTGCAGCCTAGCAGCGCCCTGCTTCTGGTCCTAGTGATCGGCCTTGGCTGCACAAAGCCCGAGGTTCACGACCCGAACGCTTTGGTCGTGATGCTCCCCCGGGATGCGGAACAGCTCGACCCCCGCTTTGTGAGTGACCCCTATGGCCTGCGCATCTCGCGGCTTCTTTTTGCTTCGCTGGTGACGATCGATCCGAGGACACTCGATGTGATTCCGGACCTCGCGGAGTCGGTGACTGCAGCGAGCCCGACGCGGTTCGAGGTGCGGCTCCGCGACGGGCTGCGCTTCAGCGACGGCAGCCCCTTGGACGCACGAGACGTGGTGGCCACCTTCGAGGGCGTCGTCGATCCGAGCCTCCGAAGCCGCTACGCGCATACCTATCGAAGGATCGCTGAGATGCGAGTGCCCGACCCGCGGACGATCGTCTTCATCCTCCGCGAGCCTCACGCCACCTTCCTCACGGACCTCGAGCTTCCGATCGTCCGGAGCGAGGACGCGTTTCGACGTGTCGCAACGCCCGACAGCCCGTTGCCGATCGGCGCGGGCCCCTTCCGTCTGGTCAAGCGCGAGCCAGGGGTTCTCGAGCTAAGCGCCAACCCGCATTGGCACCGGGGAACACCGAAGTACCCAAGCCTGCGATTTGTCGTCATCCGTGACGACAATACCCGGGCACTGCGAATGCTCGCGGGGCAGGGCGACCTCGCCATTGCGTCGATACCTCCACTCCTACTGCCTTTGTTTCGAGACGACCCGCGATTCGAAACGCGGCGGGTTGCGGGAATCTCGACGATGTATCTCGGGTTTCACACCGCCTCATCGAAGCTCGATGACGTCCGGGTGCGACGCGCGATTGGCTACGCGATCGACCGGGATCTGCTGGTGCACGCGAAGTACGACGGCCTCGCACGGGTCACTGATAGTTGGATCCCGCAGGGCCACTGGGCGGACGTCGATACACTGCCGCCGCGCGCCTTCGACCCCGACGAAGCTCGCCTCTTGCTGGACGCCGCCGGATTTCCGGACCCACCGGGCTCGGAGCCTCGAATGCGGCTCGTGCTCCGAACGACTTCCGAACGCTTTCGCCAGTCGGTCGCGCGCGCGATCGCGGCGATGCTGAGGGAGGTCGGCATAGAGGTCGATGTGCGGCCCTCGGAAGCCGCGACGCTGATCTCGGACCTCAACCGGGGCCGCTTCGAGATCACGCTGCTGCAAGTGCCCGAGGTGATCGAGCCTCACGTCCTCAGCTGGTTTTTCGACTCGTCACGAATTCCCGATTCGGAAAACGAAGGCGCGAACCGATGGCGCTACCGAAATGAGGAGCTCGATGGGCTCTTCGAGTTGGGCAGAACCCAAGTCGATCGGCAGCAGCGTCGGTCGGCCTATGCGCGAGTCCAGAGCATCCTTGCCCGTGACCTTCCCGTGCTGCCCTTGTGGCAGCCGGACACGGTCGCGGTCGTCCGTCGCGGGTCGAGCTTCGAGGTGCCCAGAGACGGGCGCTTCGGCACGCTGGCGTTCTGAACGCGCAGTGGTACCGTGCAGCGTGATCCTGAGGGACCCGGTCCACGGTTTGATCGCCTTCGAAGGCATGGCGGAGCGGGTGATCCGTTCCCTCCTCGATACACGGGAGGTACAGCGCCTGCGCCGCGTTCGGCAGCTTGGGCTCGCATCCCTGGTCTTTCCGGGCGCAGAACACACACGCTTTTCACACGCTGTCGGCACGGCGCACGTCATGCAGTCCCTTCAGCGCCGGCTCGATGTGTGCAGCGACGACCTGCCGGCCGACCAGAAGCTCGACGATGAAGCCAGGGCCGAAGGACTAGCCGCCGCGCTACTTCACGACTTGGGTCACGGGCCGTTCTCGCATCTTTTCGAGGAGGTGCTCCCCCACGCCAAACATCACGAGCAGTGGACACAGGAGATCATTCTCGATCCGTCGACCGAGGTGCACCACGCTCTGGAGTCGATCTCAGCGGGCATGGCGGAGCGGGTCGCGGGGTTGCTGAGCGGCAACTACCGGCTCGGCTACCTCAGCCAAAGCGTCAGCGGTACGTTGGACGTAGATCGGGCTGACTACCTGCTACGTGACAGCCACATGACGGGCGTTCGCTACGGGTTGTATGACCTCGACTGGCTGCTGCAGGCGTTGACGTTTGCGTGTGTGGATGACCGGTGGGTTCTTGCTGTGCAAGGCCCCAAGGGCTTGCCGCCGGTGGAGAGCTTCTTCCTCGGACGCCACTTCATGCACCAACAGGTGTACCACCACAAGACCACGCGCGCGGCAGACGCCTTGGTGCGTGCGATCTTCATGAGGGTGAGTGAGCTCATCTCCGACGGCACCCCACCAGACCCACTGCTGCCTGCATTTCGGGCGGCCGCCCTTGGTGAGTTGGTCTCGCTCGACGAACACCTACAGATGGACGACGCGGAGCTGCTGACCTGCCTGAGCGCATGGGAGCGCGGAGGCGACCCCACGCTTGCCGAGCTCAGCAAACGCCTTCGCTGCCGGCAACTTCCAAAAACAATGCCACTTCCCGACAATCGGCCGGACCTATGGAGCGAAGCGCTCGCGCGCGTCGAGGAAATCGTCGCCATCGGAGGACTTCGTCCCGACCTCACGGTCTGGCTCGATGTCGCCGAGGACGTGCCTTACAGCGAACCCATCGACGGCAGTACCGATGGCATGTGGGTGACGCGCCGCCACCAACCTCTACAGCGCCTGGGCGACGCGTCCTTCCTTCTCGGCCAACTCCGAAACAAACGCATCGAGCGTCCGCGTCTCATCTTTCCGGTCGAGTTCCGGGACGAGGTGATCGCGGCGATGCATCAGGTGCTCGAGTGACAGTCCGGGCGCGAACCGGCGATTTGCGGTAAGGTCAGGGCTAGACGGAACCGGTTGGGGGATGGCCAGGATTCTCATCGTCGATGATCAGGACAACGCGCGCGGCATGCTTTCGGAGATGCTGCAAACGGAGGGCTATGACGTCGACCAGGCGGCAAGCGGCGAAGCGGCGAGCATCATGGTCGCCGAGGGTGGCTATGACCTGGTCATCACCGACCTGAGGATGGGAGATGTGGGCGGCTTGGAGGTGCTGAAGCGCGCGCGCGAAACGTCCCCCTTGACCGAGGTGATTGTCATGACCGCCTTCGGTACGATCGAAGACGCGGTGGAAGCCATGCGCTTTGGCGCGCGCGACTTCGTTCAGAAACCGTTTGTCGAGGAAGAGCTTCTCGTCAAGGTCTCGCGAGCCACGCGCACGCAGCAACTGGCGGGCGAGCAACGTGCTGCGGCGGCAGATTTCCGGGAACGATACAACTTCGGCAACATCATCGGGCAGTCTGCGGAGATCCGCGATATCCTCGGGCGCATCGTCCGCATCGCGCCCACGGACGCGACCGTGCTCATCACCGGTGAGAGCGGTACGGGCAAAGAGCTGGTTGCGCGAGCCATTCACGCCAACTCGTTGCGCGCAGAGAGGCCCTTCGTCTCGATCAACTGCGCGGCGCTCCCCGAGACACTCCTCGAGAGCGAGCTCTTCGGACACATGCGTGGGGCATTCACCGGCGCCGTGCAGACACGCAAGGGCCTCTTCGAAGAAGCCAACGGCGGGACGTTCTTCTTCGACGAGATTGCCGAGACCCCGCCTTCACTGCAAGCGAAGCTGCTCCGCGCGATTCAGGAAGGCGAAATCCGTAGGCTCGGCGAAAATAATTCGATCAACGTCGATGCGCGCATCATCGCCGCAACAAACCAGGAACTGCGGGTCCGCATCGAGGAGAAACTCTTTCGCGAGGACCTGTACTACCGGCTCAACGTCGCGCGTTTCGAGCTCCCGCCGCTGCGGGAGCGTAAAGAGGACATCCCGCCCATCGTCGACAGCTTCCTCGAGAAGTACGGCAAAAAGATGGCCCGGCACGCGACGCTCGGCCCCGGCGTCATGGACTATCTACGCGGATACGACTTCCCGGGGAACATTCGAGAGCTCGAGAACCTGATCGAGCAGGGGGTGGCCTTGGCCCAGGATGGGCAGATTCATCTCGCAGACATCGTCCCGAGCTCGAACGGCAACGGTGCCGCCTGGCGACCGGGCCGCCAATCGCTGGCGGACATCGTGCAAAACGTCGAGCGCGACGCCATCGTTCGCGCTCTGCGCCAGGTCGAAGGGAGCAAAGAGCGTGCCGCCGCGCTCCTCGGGCTCAGCCCGACCACCCTGTGGCGCAAAATGAAACGCCTTCGGCTCGAGTGGCCCTAACGCGGATGCACCGCGGCTACTGGGACTGCTCTTCGCGAGCCGCGTCAATACGTTGCTCGCGATCGTAGGCGTGCCCGACGACGTCCTGGAACTGCGTCGAGACTATCTCGGGCACCTGTGAGGCACCCGCATCGTGTGCAGGGGGCTGCGTCACGTTGTGCACTTGCTCCCCGATCTCTTTGCTGATGCGATCGGTCGCGGCGCTGACTTCTCGCCCGAGCTCCTGCGCCTCATCGGTGTCGGCGACCCGCATGAGATGCTGGAAGGCCGAGCGCTCGCCGAGCTGAACGAAAAAGAGGAGGTACACCAGGAAGGCCAGGACGGCGCCCCTCCACATCAGCCTCATCGATCGCTTGATCATGCCTCTTCCCGACGGATACCATAACTCCGCATTTTCTTGTGAAGGTTGGTGCGCTCCACGCCGAGAATCGTCGCGGCCCGGGAGATGTTCCAACCCACTTCGTCCAGCGTCTGAAGGATGTAATCCTTCTCGGCGCGGCTACGATACTCGCGCAAAGTCAGGCGTTCACCCCCGTCGTCGCGCGTGGCGGGCAGGTCAGACGGTGGGGAAGACTGGCGTCGAACTTCGCTGAGCACCCCCTCTTCAGGCAGATCGTCGAGCGTGATCCTGTCACCGCTCAAGATCGCCATCCGCTCCACGACATTTCGGAGCTCACGCACGTTGCCGGGCCATTGCCGCTCTGCCAGCGCGTCGAGGACATCCTCGTCGATCGGCTTCTCCCGCAGCCCGTTCTCCAGAGAAAACTCTTGGAGGAAGCCCGTCGCCAACAGGACGACATCGGACCTTCTCTCGCGGAGCGGCGGGCTCACGATGGGGACGACGTTGAGGCGAAAGTAGAGATCCTCTCGAAAACGTCCGTCTCTCACCTCGAGCTCCAGGTCCTTGTTGGTGGCTGCCAGCACGCGCACGTCGATCGCGATGGTTTTCTCGCCACCCACACGCGAGATCTCGCCGCTCTGAAGCGCACGCAATACCTTGGCTTGCGCACTCGCACTCATGTCGCCGATTTCATCGAGGAACAGAGTGCCGCCATTGGCGAGCTCGAACAGACCCTTCTTACGGTTTTGCGCGCCTGTGAATGCGCCGCGCTCGTAGCCGAAGAGCTCGCTTTCGATCAATTCCGCTGGGATGGCAGCGCAGTTCACTTTGACGAAGGGCTTGTCCGCGCGCGGGCTGAGTCGATGAATCGCGCGCGCGACCAACTCTTTTCCGGTTCCGCTTTCCCCAAAGATGAGCACACGCCCGTTGGTCGGCGCGACTTTCTCGAGCTGCGCGAACAGAGCGCGCATGACGCGGCTCTCCCCGATCATCTCGTACCGGTGCTCGACGTGGGCACGCAGCTGCTCGACCTCACGTTGCAGTTGCCAGGTCTGCAGCGCGTTACGAACGGTGACCAAGATGCGATCCCGATCGAGCGGCTTCTCGAAAAAGTCGGTCGCGCCGAGCTGCACGGCCTGGACCGCCTCCGCAACCGACGCGTGGCCCGACACCATGAGCACGGGGAGCCTTCGCGTCTCCGGTTCGCTGCGAATCTTCTGGAGTGCTTCGATGCCGCTCATCTTCGGAAGGCGCACGTCGAGTATGAGCAGGTCTACCTCTTGGCTGCCGAGCGTCTCGAGACACTGTTCCGCTGACGACGCCTCGAGTGTGTTGAACCCGGAGCCTTCGAGCACCATTCGTAGAGTGCGTCGGATGTTTTTTTCATCGTCGACGACGAGAATTGTGGCAGCCATGCAACGCCGCTTATATCACGGCGTATTATGGGCCGCCCAAAGAGTGATAGGGTTGGGGGTTCGTGAAGCAAGGGGAGTCCGCTATGGAACGCTTCGAGGCGTTCCTCGAAGATATGAGGCCACCGACGGGCGGCGTCGCCTACGCGGAGCTCGCGGCGGAGGTCTCGCCACTCTTGCCGCTGCTGAGCGAGCTTCCGGTGGATGAACGCACCCGCGGGAATTACGAATCATTCGGATTCCGTGAGTGCTTTGCCGTACTGACGCTGTTGGGTCGGCGTCTCGCCTTGCTCGACCTCACGCCGACGGCCGCGATTCAAGTGGTAGTACTCGCCGTCCGCTCCATCGAGCGCCCGCAAGAAACGTTCTCGCGAGAGTTTGCGCAGCGCGCTGTCGAGGCATCCATGGAAGGGTTCGTTCTGGGGCGCGAGGAACGAAGTGCGCAGACCACGGAAGCGCGCGCGGCCAAACCGCTACGCCCTTTGCGCATCGGCGACGCGGTGTTCGCGTTGATCCTGTCGGGGGTGCACGAGCCGACGGTCTTGAGCGAGTGTGTCGACGCGCTCGGACGCGCGATGCTCAATTCTGACGTCGAGATGGCGGTCGTCGATCTCACTCAGATCGGCGAACCGAATCGGGAGCGAGCGACGGCAATCTTCGCAGCCGACGAGATCACCAGGATGCTCGGCGGCGTCTGTGTGTTCACCGGCGTCGATGCTCGATGGAGAGCGGCCGCTGCCGACGCGCGCATCCCTCTAGACGAGCTACAGATCGCCCTCGACCTCCGTGGAGCCGTCGCCGCTGCGCAGGCGATGACCGCGGGCGCCAACGACACGGCAAACCCAGCGTGGCGCGCGCTGCTCGACCGGCTCCGCCGATGAGACGCCTCACGCTACTCGGGCGCTAGCTGGCGCAGGGCCTTCTCGGCGGCTGCTTTGGTCTTACGGTGAGCGGCGGCGCGCTCCAGCCACTTGCGAGCTTCGGTCACGTTCTCTAGCTCCTGGTAACATTTGCCGATTGCAAGCTCTTCCTCAGGCGTGGGCGCGTAGTCCTCGTCGGCACGCGCGCGGCGTTCGATCTCGTCGACCTTCAGTTTGCAAGCGGAGGCCGGGGCGCCCTCGTCGGCTCCCGCCTCTTTGCCAGGGGCGGATGCCTTGGCGACGGCTTCCTGAACCGCGAGCGAGGCGGGGGCCTGAGCGAGTCCGCGGGCACGGCGCTCGTCCCTAGACGGGCGCGCCCTCCGCTTCGCTCGCGGTGGTTCGGGCGACCCTTTTTTTGGCTCGGCTTCCGGGCGTTCGAAGGCTTGCACCGGAGCGTTCATCTCGGATGCCAACTCCGCCACGGCGAGGCGACCGGCGAGCGCTCCGTCAGCGTCCTCTCGCATCTGCTCTTCCGCGTCCTTCTCGTCGGCTGGCGCGACGTCGCCTTCGAACTGGACCTCGCGCGGGATCGTCCAAACTCCGACCCCAACGGCAAGCATCGCGATCGCTGCCATTGCCCAGGGCGCGGGCTGCAGTCTCCGCTTCTTCACCGGGACCTGCTCCGGGACCCGCGCCCCAGCGGCGCGAAGAATCGCCGCATCGACCTCGACCGGCGGTTGCTCGATCGGCAGCTGCTCCGCCACGATCAGGACTGCCTTCATTTCGTCGAAGGCCGCGCGACACTCGGGGCATCGCGCCAGAATCTCGCGTACGCCGTCCGGGTCGACCGCTTCGCGTTCGATTAGCTCCAGGACCTGCTCGTTGCACTCGTTACAGTTCATGCGGCTCTTTCAAATCGCTCAAGGCGCGCTGTAGATGCTCGAGGGCGTAGCGCATTCGGCTCTTTACCGTGTTCACGGGAGCTCCGACGACCTCGGCGATCTCCCTGAACGCAAGCCCTTGAAGCTGGCGCAACAGAAACACCTCCCGCTGCTCGTCGGGTAGCTCCTCCACCGCGTGTGCGATCCGTTCCCTCACCAGCCCACCACTCGCGAGTTCTTCGGTGGAGGGACCAAAGCTCGCAACTCGCTCGCCCACGGGCCGAGCCGACTGAGGTTGAGGTGCGTCCAGGGAGGCATGTCCGCGGAACTTCATCTTGCGCTGATGGTCGATGCACAGGTTTCGCGCGATCGTATACAGCCAGGTCGAGAACTTGGCGTCTCCGCGGAAATCGTCGCATCGTTCGATGACCTTCATCCAAACGTCCTGATACAGCTCCTCCGCCCGCCCCCGGTCCCGAGCCGATCGCAGCAGGAAGTTGAAAATCGGCCCGCGGTATCGAACGAGCAACGTTTCGAAGGCCCGCGAGTCGCCCTCGCGGTACGCCGCAAGCAGCAGCTCGTCGCAAAGATCGCTCAAAACGCGCTCCCCGCTTTGCCGTGCAAATTATATGGCGTCGGATGACCACACATCGATCGACGTCTGAGACTGCAAGAGGATCTACTCGATTCCCCCCCTGCAAGTGAAGGACAATTCAGCGCTTCTGCATATTCGCGAACTAGGAAAATGCCCTGGACCTTCATTGACCCACGTGCTGGCGCTGCGGTATAAGCGCGGGGACCGCCGGGGGGCAATTTCGCTTCAGATGGTGGTTACTTAGAGGGGAATTGCGATGCGCAGGACAGTTGCGCTCTCAGTCGCGTTGCTATGCATTGGGGCAGGGGGCGCCTTCGCGGCAGCCCAGGCTCAGGATGCGCCGGCGCCGAACACATCAACCGACGCCTCGGCCGCGCCAGCAGTGGCGGCACCGGCCGCGCGGGCAGTGGCGCCACCGGCCGCACCGGACAGGACGATCGATGCCGGCACATACGCGGTGCGCCTTCGCGATCTCGAACAGCGCATCAACGAGCTGAAGGAGCAGATCTTTCGCTCCAAAGCAAGGCTGTCGCTGCTAGCCGAGACGGTGCTCGAAGGTGTCGTGGGTGGTGGCCAGGCAGTCATTATCCACGAGAACCGTATGTCGCAGTCGTACAGACTGGTGCGAGTCGTGTACGCCCTCGATGGCGCTCCGATCTTTACCAAGGCCGATGAGGAAGGCTCCCTCGGCGAACAGCAAGAGTTCGAGGTCTACAACGGGAGCATCGTTCCGGGCGAGCACACCCTCACTGTCAACCTCGAGTACCGAGGGCACGGCTACGGCGTCTTTGCGTACCTGAAGGGGTACCGCTTCAAGGTAAGGTCGACCTACACCTTTGCGGTGCCCGAAGGCCGCGTCGCGACCGTTCACGTAGTCGGCTACGAAAAGGGCGGTCCGACGACGCCGCTCGAGGAGCGACCGGCGGTTCGATACATCGAGCGCGTTGAACGACAGGTTCGACCCGATGCAGGCGGTGAGGGCGATCGGTAATGCAACCTCGTGGGGCGACAACATCGCCGCCCACACCGACACTTGGCAGGGGGCGAGCACGACGGGTATGGCGGGATTTGGTCCCGTTGGCGCTGTGCGTTAGCCTCGTTGCGGCTGTCGCGTCCGTTGCGTCTGGGGTCGCAGCGCAGGATGTGACCGCTGCGAATCGCGAAGTGGCGGATCTCGAATCGGACACGGAACGCTTGATGGCTCAGCGGGTCCGGCGTCAGGGCCTCAAGAGCGACACGTTCGTCGAGGAGCGTCTCACCGACGGAGAGCTGTACCTTCGCCTCGAAGACTACCTTCGCGCCGCGATTCTTCTGATGGACATCGTAGAGCACTACCCGACGCATCGCGCGTACCCGGAGGCGCTGTTTCTGCTGGGGGAATCGTTGTTCTTGGCGGGCGACTACCTCGGCGCGCGAAAGCGCTACGCGGAAGTGATCAACCGCGGCGCCGAGCCGACCTTCTCTCCATACCTCCAGATGGCGCTCAGCCGCCTCATCGAAATTGCGATTTACACCCGTGATTTTCGCGAGGTCGACGGATACTTCGCGCGCTTGGAAGCTCTGCCGTCTGCCACGCTCTCGGTCACCACGGCGTATTTTCGCGCGAAGTACTTGTACAACCGAGCCGTTCCCATCGACGACGTGCTCAACGCCCCGCGTGACGCCACGATTCGAGGAGTCGATCTAGTCCGGCTCGAGCAGGCGCGTAAGGGCTTTGTCGCGATCCCGAGCGGCACGGAGTTTTCCTTGCGATCCAAGTATTTCGTCGGGACCATTCATACCCTGCGGGGCGAATACCTCGACGCGATTGCGGCGTTTCACGGTGTCCTCGGGAACGAAGCGGCGAACGACCAAGAACGCCGGGTCGTCCCGCTGACGTACCTCGCGCTCGGGCGCCTCTACTACGAAAGCGAACAGCTCGAACAGGCGCTCGAAGCCTATCGAGCGATCGAACAAACCTCGTCGCTCTTCGCCCCGGCCCTCTACGAGCTCGCGTGGACGTACATCAGGATGGGCGATGCCATTCAGGCCGAGCGCGCACTGGAGCTCCTCTCTGTGGCGGCGCCCGATAGTCCGCTGAACGCCGATGGCCAGGTCCTACGAGGCGACCTGCTGGCCCGTAGCGGCCGCTACGGTGAAGCCGAGGTCGTGTTCGACGAGGCACGGGCGACGTTCGGGCCTATCCGCGACGAACTGGATCGCACGCGCCGCGAGCACCCGGACCTTCACGCCTATTTCCGGCAGGTTGTGCGCGCAAACCTAGAATATTTCGACGCTGACGACTTCCTGCCGGAATCCGCCCGGCGTTGGGTCGTCCTCGAAGGCGACTACGCGCGAGCGCTCGACGTGCTCGCCGATCTCAGCGAGGCCAAACAGTTGGTCCGGGAGACCGACGAGCTCGCCCAGCGGATCACCGCGGCCCTGAGCGCGCCCAATCGGGTGAGCGTATTCTCCGACCTCCGCCGGCAGCGGGAAAGGACGACGGGACTACGCAACCGCGCGGCCCGCGCCCGGGGAACCCTGATCAGCATCGAGGCCCAGGCGCGAGGCGACCAAGGCGGCGTGATCTCGCGCGTTCGGTCACGGCGCCAGGAACTTCACTCCGAAGTGATGAAGATGCCGGTCGACACGGAAGAGTTCGTCGACCGCGATTTCGAGAGGCTCGAAGAGTATCGGGCCGCCGAGCGCGACCTCCAGGGGCTGCGCGTGGAGATCCTCGGGCTCGAAGCTCGCATCGTCGCCTCGAGGGCAGGTCTGGCCGCCGTCGACCCAGCGAAGGTCGACCCCAACGCACTACGCGCACAACTGGACCTGCACACCGCGGAGGTCAAGAAGCATGAAGAGCAACTGACCTGGATTCGTCGCCGCCTCGAAGTCGGCCGCCTCCACGTCGGCGTGGGCGACAAGCGGTATCAGGCGGACGACGCGGAGCGTGTGAAGTTCAACAGCTTGGTCGAGCGGGAGCGTGAGCTCGCCGGTTCGGGCGGTCCTGCCTACGACGCCGCATTCTCCCGCGTGGCCGCCGTGGAGCGCCAGCTCGATCAGCGCGACGCGGAGGTCGCCGACATGGTACGACGACGGGTCGCGGAGATGCTGGTCGTGGTCGACCAAGAGACCGTCAATCTCGCCCGCTACCGCGTGGCCCTCCGCTCACTCGAGGGCGAGACCGAAGACGTCGTCGGCGCGATCGCATACCTCAACTTCCATCGCGTCCGTGACCGCTTCTACGAGTTGGTCCTGCGGGCGGACCTCGGCAAGATCAACATCTCCTGGGCGCGGCGTGAGGATCACCGACTGCGCATCGACGCGTTGACCCGGGAGCGTGCACGCGAGCTTCAGGCCCTCGATGACGAGTTCCGCGACGTGATGGACGAGAACCAGGGCGGCGAGGGCGCGCCATGAGCCGACGTCGTAAGGCCCTCTCACAATCTTTGCTAGCGATGTGCTTCACGGCATGGGGCCCCAGCGTTCCCGCGACCGCGCAAGAGGCGGACGATGCGACACCCTGGGAAGGCGCAACCGACGTCACATTGCCGCCGTTCCTCCAGGACACCGACC